>CAZAMX010000416.1:0-2416 GCA_964486095.1 uncultured Acetatifactor sp.
ATCTCCGACACCTATGCCACCGGATTGTATGCCAGTGAGACGGACCTGGAAACCGTGAAGGAACAGCTGGATTCCCTGGCAATCTACCTGGATTCCACCATCCGCATCATCAACCCTTCGGGCCGCCTGGTGCTGGACACGGGCCGCCCCCTGAACGTAGAAGAGGAAGTTACCATCGAAAATTTCGACCCCACTGCCACCAGCGGCTCTTATTACATGGTAAATGATTTTTTCGGCAACTTCGATCAGGAAATGATAAGTGTTTTTTCGCCCATTACCTATCGCTATATGGTAAAGGGCTATGTGGTTATCCACTGCAGCATGGCGGAAATCCAGGAATCCTGCAACAGCATGCTGAACATTTCCTATATCACATTGGTCATCCTGCTCCTGCTGTCCCTGATCATCCTGATTTTTTTCACGGAAATGGTGTACATCCCTCTGCGGAAAATTACCTATGCCACGGAGCAGTATGCCGCCGGGAACATGCACTATGAATTTCAGGTGGAAAGCGACGACGAGATCGGTTATCTGGCTGCCTGCCTGAACTATATGGCAAGTCAGATTGCAGGCGCCGAGGATGATCAGAAAAAATTTGTTGCTAATGTTTCCCACGATTTTCGTTCTCCGCTTACCTCTATCCGCGGTTATCTGGAAGCCATGATTGACGGGACCATTCCGCCCGAAATGCACGAAAAATATTTAAAGGTAGTACTGACAGAGACAGAGCGGCTGACCAAGCTGACCAACAGCCTGCTCACCTTAAATAATTTAAATACGAAGGGAATGCTCCTGGACCGCACAGACTTTAACATCAATCAGGTCATTCGTGCCACCGCCGCTTCCTTTGAAGGCACCTGCCTGAAAAAAAACATTGCCATTGAACTGATCCTTACCGGAAATGAGATGTATGTTCACGCAGATGTGGAAAAAATACAACAGGTTCTTTATAATTTAATCGACAATGCCATTAAGTTCAGCCACCATGATTCCGTAATCAAAGTGGAAACCTCCCTGAAAAAGAATAAGCTGTTTGTATCCGTAAGGGACACCGGGATCGGCATTCCCAAGGAAGATTTAAAGCAGATCTGGGACAGGTTTTATAAATCCGACCTATCCAGGGGCCGGGACAAAAAGGGAACGGGCCTGGGTCTTTCCATTGTAAAGGAAATCATTAACTGTCACGGGGAGCATATCAATGTAATCAGCACCGAGGGCGTGGGAAGTGAATTTATTTTCTCCCTGCCACTCTCTGCGGCCAGTGAAGACGAGGACTGAAAACTTATTTGATCCTCTTCATCGCCCGGCGGACAGGATGATACAGCACCAGCATCAGGACAAAATTACCGATGCAGTGTATTACATCAAAACGAATTCCTGCCACCCACCAGGTAAACCCGGCGTATAATCCGCCGCGGATGCCGTTATCAATGACACCGATAATCCCGTAGGGAATGGCGCAGAGAAGCCCGAAAAACAATCCGAAAAAGGCGGACAGAATACTCCAAAACCATACGGATTCCTGTCTCCTGTTTAGGTATGCAAGCAGGGCCAGCAGGGGCCAGGCGTAAAGATACATAATCCACCATGGCCCCGTGCCGTATAAACACCCTTCGATCAGGATGAATACAGGAACCACAAACAGCACTCTCCATCCGAAAAACAGGGTAAACATAATCATCCAAAAGGATACCAGTTCAATGTTGGGCAGGAAGCTCAATACTTCCTTACAAACCACAATCACTGCTGTCATTACTCCAACCAGGGCTATATCCCTGATTGTGATTTTTGCAGGTTTTCTCTGATCTTTCATCCTGACCCCCATGCCACGGCCCAGGCATATCCGTTCGCCATACCCAAGCAAGTAACAGGCGGCCGCTGCCTGGTCTACTTGTTACTCCGTATAGGGCGGAGTATACTCAAACAAAAATACGTCCCCATCCTCTACGGGCTGGCTGTCAATACCATACTGGCCATATTCCCCGTTTACATAGACAGCCCAGTAGGATCCATCCACATTCCAGTTATGGGTTTCCCCATTGATGGTAAAGAGGGTGAATCCATAATCTCCTTCCTCACCGTCAAAGGTAAATCCTTTTGCTTCCTCCATAGCCTGGCGCAAAAACTCCGCATCTGTCTGCACCTGGTATTCCGATGTCTGCTTTTCCTGGTTCAGCACTTCCAGGGTAATGCTCTTGCTCCCCTGTACAGGCTTTTCCCGGAATACATTGAAAATGATCAAAAAGGCCGCGATCATCACAATAAGCGCCGCTGCCCCGATGATTATTTTCTTGTTTAATCCTTTGCTTTCCATCTTAACCTTTTCCTCCTGTTTTTTCTTTCCGTGAAAAGAATTCCTGTCATTGCAAAAGCTCCTGTCCACAGGGACAGGAGCCGGCAACACAAAATAACGCAC
>CAZAMX010000417.1:0-1492 GCA_964486095.1 uncultured Acetatifactor sp.
CTCAAACCCTGTACCATTTATATTTACTGAATTTGGCTAATCACTGAACAGTAACTTCGATTATGGATGAACCATAATTCCGGCCGCCCGCAGATCCCGCCTTAAGTAAGGAAGGTCATCATCAAACACAATTCCCCGAATTCCTGCGCAGTAAGCACCTTCCACATTCAGGGGGGAATCGTCGATAAACAGGCATTCCTGCGCACAAAGGCCATAGGTATCAAGCAGCAGCTGATAGATCTCCCGCTGGGGCTTAAGCAGCCTGCACTCCGCGGAAACAATGCGCCCGTCAAAATATTCCGTCCCGGGAATTCTGTCATGATATTGGCGCTGCTGGATATTCGCATTGGACAGCAGATAAATTTTAAAGCCCAGCGCCTTGATCTCCGCCACCAGCTCCTTCATGCCCGGAACCGGGCTTAAGGGCCTGGCCCACCAGCGAAAAACCAGCTCTTCCACCGCACCCTTTAAGTGGGGCGGGACCCGCCTGCAGATAGACTCCACCGCCTCTTCCTCCGTGATGGTGCCATGATCCAGCTGCACCCACTCCATCCGTCCAAACACCTCCCGGCGCAGAAGCCTTTCATCCTCCTCCGATACCCCCAATTCCTTAATATACAGCTCCGGCTGAAAGTAGATCAGCACGTTTCCCATATCGAAGATCACATTTTTCATTCCCATCGTTGTCCTCCTCATTGCACCAAAAGCGCATTCATGGCCTCCAGCAATTCTTCCGTCCTGCCAAGCAGCAGCTCCGCGTCTGTCTCCACCAGCCCTGTCTTCTTATATTTATAAGTAAAGAAGGGCGTTCCGTAAGCTGTAAATGCCAAATCCTTGCCAAATTTTTCCAGCAGCTCCGGAATCCTCTGCGGATTCACAGCCGCGTCAGGGCGGAAGGTAAATGTGATCCGTCCGTTCTTTCCCTTGACCTCCGTCATGTACAGTCTGTGGGCTCCCACACGGATCAGCGCTATGCGCAGAAGATTGTCCACGGACTTCGGAATCTCCCCAAAGCGGTCCAGCAGCTCATCCTTCATGTCATCCCGCTCCCGCAGATTCTCGATTCCGGCAATGCGCTTGTAAATATCCAGCTTCTGCACCTCGTTCATAATGTAAGCGGGCGGAATAAAGGCATCCACATCCAGATCAATCAGAGTGGTAAAATCCTCCACGGTTCTGACACCCTTCAAGGTCTGTACCGCTTCGTTCAGCATCTTACAGTACAAATCATACCCAACGGCCTCCATATGCCCGTGCTGCTGCACTCCCAACAGGTTGCCGGCTCCCCGAATCTCCAGATCCCGCATGGCGATCTTGAAACCGCTCCCCAGGTCGGTAAATTCCCGGATGGCCTCCAGCCGCTTCTCTGCCACCTCTTTCAGTATCTTGTCTCTCCGGTACATAAGAAACGCATAAGCGGTGCGGTTGGAACGGCCCACGCTTCCCCGCAGCTGATACAGCTGGGTAAGTCCCATCTTATCCGACTCCTGTC
>CAZAMX010000417.1:1502-2411 GCA_964486095.1 uncultured Acetatifactor sp.
ATAATCATGGTATTCACATTGGAAATATCCAGGCCGGTCTCAATGATCGTGGTGGACACCAGCACATCTATCTCTCCGGCAATAAAATCATACATAATCTTTTCCAGCTCATGCTCCTTCATCTGTCCATGGGCGTACGCCACGGAAGCCTCAGGCACCAGCTTGGCGATCCTGGCCGCCACATCGGCGATATTATTCACACGGTTATAAACATAATAAACCTGGCCTTCTCTGGCCAGCTCCCGGACGCAGGCCTCCCGCACAAGTTCTTCGTTGTATTCGCAGACAAAGGTCTGGATAGGCAGCCTGTCCTCCGGCGCTTCTTCCAGCACGCTCATGTCCCGAATGCCCACCAGGCTCATATGGAGAGTCCGGGGAATCGGCGTAGCCGTCAGCGTAAGCACATCCACATTCTCCTTCAGCTTTTTAATTTTCTCCTTGTGCGCCACGCCAAAGCGCTGTTCCTCATCCACCACCAGCAGCCCCAGATCCTTAAATTTTACATCTGTGGACAAGATTCTGTGGGTGCCGATACAGATGTCCACCAGGCCCTTTTGAATATCCCCAATGGTCTTTTTCAGCTCTCCCGGCGTGCGGAACCGGCTGATCAGCTCTACCCGCACAGGGAAATCTTTCATCCGCTGTACAAAGGTGGTATAGTGCTGCTGGGCCAGGATGGTGGTGGGAACCAGGTATGCTACCTGCTTTCCCTCCTGCACTGCCTTAAAGGCGGCCCGAAGAGCAATCTCCGTCTTCCCGTAACCCACATCTCCGCAGATCAGGCGGTCCATAATCTTACCGCTCTCCATGTCCGCCTTTGTCTCGGCAATGGCATTCAGCTGATCCTCCGTTTCCTCAAAGGGAAACATTTCCTCAAATTCCCGCTGCCAGACCGTATCCGGACCATAC
>CAZAMX010000418.1:0-2409 GCA_964486095.1 uncultured Acetatifactor sp.
AACGGAATTTATGAGCCAGCTGGAAATGCTGCTGCGGAATGTCTCCGACGGGGAAAGGGAGGAGGCTCTGCAATATTATAACGATTATTTTGATGATGCCGGGGCGGAGAATGAACAGTCAGTCATTGAAGCCCTGGGGAACCCTGCAAGGGTGGCGGAGAACATCAGGCGGGAGCTTTTGGAAAGCCAAAGGGGAAAAAGCTCTACTGCGGCGGACAGGGCCGTCGTAGAATACGGAAAGGCCGAATCAGACGGAAAGCCGGAGGCAGACGGGCAGGCCGGAGTGCCGGCGGCAGCGGAAGCCCGTGATAATGCCAACACTGCCGGACAAAGCGACGGAACAGGGTATTTTGATGTTCTGAAAGCCGATCAGAGGGCAGGAGCAGGAAGCGGACAGGGGGCGTCCGGATGGTCCTCGTCTGATGGCGGCAGCGCAGAAGGCGGAAAGGGTACATATGGAGGATTTACGTCTGCAGGCGGGAATGGGGGAGCAGGAGGCGGATCGTATACTGACGGCTGGTCCTCAGGCGGTGCGGGCGGCACAGGAGGCGGAAACGGAGCGCAGGGGCGTTCCGGCAGGTCCGGAGGAATGACGGCAGCCCTGGTGGTCCTGGCTATATTTGCCTGGCCGCTTATATTGGGACTGATCTGCGTAGTGTTCGGACTGCTGATGGTGTGGCTGGGTCTGGTCCTGGGCTTCGGTATTACGGCGCTGTGCCTGTTTCTGGTGCTTTTCATACTGCTGGTGGTGGGCGGTATGTGCATTTCGGTTGATCCGCTGGTGGGCTTTGGCGTGATGGGCGGCGGGCTTATCTGCGGCGGAGTGGGACTTTTGTTCCTGATGCTGACGGTAGCTATGGCGGGAGCCATGCCTGCAATAATCGGAGGAATCCGTCGTCTGTTTCATTTTGGCAGGAAAAAGGCAAAGGCGTATGGATGAACTTTGCAGGCGCATCCTGATATATTGTGCATGTAATATATTCTCATGGACGTAGAGAGAGGCATCGACAAAATAAAGGTTTGGGAAAGGTATGAGGGATTATGAAAAAGTTTATGAAGGGCTGCGCGATCGCAGCATTGATTTTTCTGGTACTGGGAATAGGTTTGGCGGTTGCGGCCGGAACCGTAAGAGGACGGTCAACGATCACCAAGGTAGTGGAGACCGTTACCGGCGGCAGGGTGAGCTTGAATTTTGACGGCCTGTTCAGCTGGGGAATGCAGGTACGGGATGATCTAACGGACAGCCTGCCTGAGTTGGATTATGATATTGATGACGCCACCAGCTTTAACAGCAGCTATGAGGTGTACACAGGTGATGTTGAAAAAACCTGCCTTGGCAGCAGCGTAGAAAATTTAAAGATTGAGGCGGGAGGATGTCTGTTTAACGTTCAGTTTTCCGGAGATGATTCCTTCTATGTGGAAGCGTCCGACTGCGGGAAGTTTCAGGCATATCTGGAAAACGGGACCCTTTACATCAGGACGACTACCAGCTCCAGATCATGGAGCAAATTGACGAGCAGCAAGGTAAAGCTTTATGTGCCGGAAGGCTGTCACTTTCAGGAAGCGGATATTGACCTGGGAGCCGGCGAGATGGAATTTGAAGCCTTGAATGCGGAGCGGATTTTACTGGGAGTGGGGGCAGGACGGATTTCTGCCAATGGTCTGCAGGCGGACACACTTAAAATGGAAATCGGCGCGGGCCAGATTGATATGAAGGACATAAACGCAAAGGGGATAGAGGCAGAAGTGGGCATGGGCAATCTGCTGGTATCCGGGAGCATTGCGGGCGACGTGGATGTAAGCTGTGCCATGGGCAATGTGGAGATGGAGCTTGCGGGCAGTCAGCAGGACTTCAATTATCAGCTTACAGGAGCTATGGGAAATATTGATCTGGGCGCGGAGAGCTACAGCGGCCTTGGCATGTCCAAACATTTTGACAACGGGGCGGCGAAAAATATCAAGGTAGAATGCTCGGCGGGAAATATCACGATAAGGTTTACGAATTAGGGCAGCAGATATTTTATGTCCAAGTATACGCAACCTGAATTTGGCGGGAGGCTGGTGTGAGAAAAATATCTGGAGTAAATTGTATTATTTTAGCTATGTCAGCCTTCGCAGGTTTGGGCTTGGAAGTGTTGTTAGCTTTTGGGATAGAGCCGATGATATACGGTGCTCCGATCAACCAATGGACAGATTTACAAACAGTGATTCATTGGACGGTTACGTGTATCTTATGGGGGGCCGTAAGCTGGAGCATCATTCGGTTTGCAAAGAAAAAATATAATTTTGACATTTTTCAAAGAGGCAATAAAATGGCTGTTTGGCAATGGCTGCTAATTGTTCTATTTGTTGCCGGAAGTTTCATTCTCTCCTATATTGAGTGGAATGGAAGTAAGGTGATGAAAGAGT
>CAZAMX010000419.1:0-2403 GCA_964486095.1 uncultured Acetatifactor sp.
GAAGAAAAGTAAAACATTTGGGCCCGGATGTACAGACAGAGAAATTTTAGAGCAGATCATAATCCAGCACCGTTCCGATACGGCTTTTGATAAAAGGCGGTGTTATTCCGCGTATGTTAACAGCTGCCTGAAGCAGGGAGCCGAGGTAACTATGGACGCAAGGCAGGTTTATGATTTTTATGATACGCATAGAGGCGGTAGCGGCTGATGATCAAGCGGGAGGATGAGCTTTTCCACAAAAAAAGATTCGGACAATATTTTTCCGGCAGCAGGGTGGCGGAGCTTTTGGTATCCTTACTGCCTGAAAATATCAGGATCACAAGCGTTGTGGATCCTATGGCGGGAAAGGGTGATCTGCTTCAGGCCGCAAAATCTTTGTTCCATGACTGCAGAACGATTTTGGGTGTGGAAATTGACAAAGAGGTGGTAAAAAGGTGCCGGCAGCAGGTACCGGAGGCCCGCATTATAAACGGAGATGCTTTTTGCTGTAAAGAGCTGGTTTCCCGCAAGGGCTGGGATCTGGTAATTACCAATCCACCGTATGTAAGGTATCAGCTGCAGGCGGATGACAACACGCAGATGCCCTCGAGAGAGTCGATCAAAAAGAATCTGATCCGACAGATCACGTCCCTGAAACATTTAGAAGATCAGGACAGGGAGCTGCTGGTAAGGCTTGCACAGGGTTATTCCGGGCTGTCGGATATGGCAGTGCCCTCTTGGATTCTTTGCGCGGCGCTGGTCAGGGAAGGGGGCTGCCTGGCAATGGTGGTTCCTGATACATGGCTGAACAGGGAATATGCCGGACCGATCCAATATCTGCTTTTGAAATGTTTTGATATTCTGGTGATTGCCAGAGATGTAAATGCCGTATGGTTTGATGATGCACTGGTAAAGACGTGTCTGGTGGTAGCCAGAAGAAAGAAGACCGTCATGCTGGAGCAGGTAAAAGAATGTCATACGCATGTCCTGAATATAAACTCAGAGCTGGCAGACAGCAGGTCTCTGATCGGAAATCTTTTCTATGAGGAACAGCAGGGATTCCATGCGCTGAAAAAGGTGCTTGCGGCAGATGAAAATTATATCGGTCAGGGATATTCCGTGGAGATCAAAAAAGAAATGGAGTTGTTTCCTTTTATGTTGAGCGGTACCGGGAAACAAAGCTGGATCATGGCGGAGGATCAGAGAGAAAGCCTGACCCGCAGAAATCTGCCGGAGGAGCTCAAGCGGCTGGCGGGTGAGGACAGCAGGACTTATGTCCCGGACAGATACCTGATAAAGGGCGTTCAAAATCGTGGAGAAATAGCGGGTATATGTGTCGATCCGGGAAATATAAAAAGGGCCATACTGTCTGTGAAGGATGAAATAAGGTCCTGTGACCTTGCAGCATGCAGCCTTGCATGCAGGGACTCATACGGCGTTATGGACCGGGCCGTGGAGGAATATATTACAGCGGCAGAAAGCCATACAAATTCCCGGGGGCTTCATTTTAAAGAATATTCCGCGGTGAGTCCCAACGAAAAAAAGGATGATGCCGGTTATAGGCGTTTTTGGTATATGCTTCCCGTTTTTACAAGAAGGCATCTGCCGGATTTGTGTATGAACCGGGTTTGTTCCTCCGTTTGTGAATGTATTTATGTGCCTCAATCAGAAGAGGTTCCGATTGCCATAGATGCAAATTTCGTGACTATGTGGGGCGAAGAGCAAAAGAAGGTTTTTATCTGCCTGGCATTATTAAATTCTACCTGGAGCCGCTGTTATTTGGAGCTGGTTGGTACCGTTATGGGAGGCGGCGCTCTTAAGGTCGAGGCCGGGCATGTAAAAAGGCTGCTGTTTCCGCGCTATTCCGAGGATCAGGCTCACAGGCTGGAGAATTGCGGCCGGCAGATCGTAAGCAGTTCTGCAGTATCGTCCGCGCTGTTAAATGAGATTGACCGGATCGTCTTCGAGCCGTTTAAGCGGGGGGAAGAAATTCGGCTTGAAATGACATACCTTATGGAACAAAAGTTACGGGAAAGAGGTGTAAATAAATGAATCTTGAGGAATTAAAAAGCTTTGCACATTCGGCGCAGAGTATGATAGATGCCAATGCCGTTGAGGATAAGCTGCGACACTTCTTTTCCTTAAAGCTTGCCGGTATATTTCCGGATTCCCCCTGGTGGATTAGAGCCCATGTGGAAGGCACAGAAGCCCATGTGAGATTTTCCGCTGACTGCAGGGACAGAGACGGATATGCAGATGCGGTGGTGGGGAAGACTGCGATAGAATATGAAAGAAATCTTGCAAATCAGTCGATATTTGCGGAAGGGTATCATCAGGTAAAGGAGTACTGCGCGGCGTTATATAATCTCGGAATTCCTGAAAATGAAATACTGGGCGTTCTTTCCGTCACTGTCCGCTGGTATG
>CAZAMX010000420.1:0-2403 GCA_964486095.1 uncultured Acetatifactor sp.
GGCTGACAGAGCTGGTGGAAGCAATTCATGAGGTGCCCGGAATTCGGAGGATACGTTTAAGCTCTCTGGAGCCAAGGGTGGTGACGAAAGAGGCGGCCAGCCGGCTTGCCGCGCTGCCCAAGGTCTGTCCTCATTTTCATCTCTCTCTTCAAAGCGGCTGTGATGCAACCTTAAAACGGATGAATAGACATTATACCACGGGGGAATACTATACCAGTGTGGAGTATCTGCGCAGTGCCTTTGAACGTCCGGCAATTACCACGGATGTCATTGTGGGCTTTCCCGGCGAGACAGAGGCGGAATTTCAGGAGACAAAGGAATTTCTGGAAAAAGTGGGTTTTTATGAAATGCACGTTTTTAAGTATTCCAGGCGCAGCGGAACATCTGCGGCAAACATGCCCGACCAGATTCCGGAGCAGATAAAGAGGCAGCGAAGCAATGAGCTGCTGGCCATGGGGAAAAGGCAGTCGGAAAGTTTCCGCAGGGCATACATAGGCCGGGAAGCAGAAGTGCTTTTAGAGGAAACGGTGGAAGCGGGAGGTGAGCTTTGGCGGGTCGGACATACGAAGGATTATGTGAAGGTGGCGGTAAAAGCGGATGAAGCGCCGCCGGCCAACACGGTGGTCAGGGTAAAGGTTCGGGGATTTTTAACGGAAGAGGTTATGCAGAGTTAGCCGCAAGACTTGATATTTGCAAATAAATGAGTTATAGTAAAGAGTAAAGGAATTATTAAGTACGAAAAGACTTAAGAAAGTGATTCACGTACGGCGGAATGTTTGTCAAGGAAATGGGGAGGAATATGCAGGACTTAGGAAATACACAATACTTCAAGGTAGAGACAGAACCTGAGACCGGCGCAAGACCGGTGCTTGCAACTGTATATGAAGCGCTGACGGAAAAGGGATATAATCCGGTGAATCAGATCGTAGGTTATATCATGAGCGGTGACCCTACTTATATTACCAGCCACAAAAATGCCCGCAGCCTGATTATGAAGGTGGAGCGGGACGAGCTGGTGGAGGAATTACTGACGGAATATATCCATGCTAAGAATTGGCATTGATGCAGGGATGAGAATGCAGGGGGAGCGGCATGCGCATAATGGGGCTTGATTTCGGTTCAAAGACAGTGGGGGTGGCTGTCAGCGACAGTCTGCTTATAACAGCCCAGGGCGTGGAGATCATTCGACGGAAAGAGGCCAATAAGCTAAGGCAGACTCTTGCCCGTATAGAAGAGCTGATTACCGAGTACGGGGTGGAAGAAATTGTTCTGGGGCTGCCTAAGAATATGAATGCAACCGAGGGTGAGCGGGCGGAGCTGACCTATGAATTTAAGGACAAGCTGGAGCGCAGAACGGGGCTTCCCGTATATATGTGGGACGAGAGGCTGACTACCGTTGCGGCAGACAAGGCCATGATGGAGGCGGGAATCCGCAGGGAAAACAGAAAAGATTTTGTTGATATGATTGCGGCAGTCCTGATCCTGCAGGGTTATCTTGACAGACGCAGTATGGAGTGATTATGGCAAAGCTGGAAAAGATTACATTTCGGGCGGATGAAAATGAGGCCGTTGAATTTTACGTTTTGGAACAGACAAGGATCGGCGGGGTGAATTATATTCTTGTTACCGACGCGGAAGAGGGTGACGGTGACGCGCTGATTTTGAAGGATATGTCCGGTGACGGGGAGGAAGAGAGCATTTTTTCCATTGTTGATGATGAGGAAGAGCTTTCTGCTGTGGCCGGGGTATTTCAAAACATGATGGATGATGTGGAATTTGTGTAAAGTTCGGCTGTAAAACGAATTGAACCTGATCTGCCGGGTCAGTTATGATGGGGGATTTGCCGGTCGCGGGCTTAGAGAGTGTGCCCAACCGGAGATAAAAGCACCGTCATCATTACTTGAGCCGCAGGAGATGTGAAAAGGGCGCCTTTTAGGACGATCGCCGAAGGATCGAAAAGGGGCATTTATCACCGGATTTCTCAATGCAGATCACGGAGTCAGGGCTTATGGCTGTTACAAAGAAATAGAAAGAGAACTTGAGGAATTTATATTGAAGAAAATAGAGAAAAACAGTAGTTACTGACAAAAGGTGATTCATTTGGGAGGTATGGAGCAAATCGGTATGAACATTAATGACTTTGATTATGAAGACAGTATTGTTGTGGTAGATTGCGGGCTGTCTTTTCCGGCGGACGATATGCTGGGAATTGACCTGGTCATTCCCGATGTAACTTATTTGAAGGATAATCTGGACAGAGTGAAGGGTTTTGTCATTACGCACGGACATGAGGATCATATTGGGGCGCTGCCTTATGTGCTTCGGGACATTAACGTACCGATTTATGCCACCAGGCTTACCATGGGGATCATTGAAAACAAGCTTCGTGAGCATAATCTCATG
>CAZAMX010000421.1:0-2396 GCA_964486095.1 uncultured Acetatifactor sp.
CCGGCGCGCAGCATAAAAGCAGTACCGCCAGTCCGACAGCCGGGATTTTATGAAGCTTTCCGCATGGTTTTCTCATTCTGCAATCCTCTTTCCGGGTTTTATTTTGCGCTTTTGACTAAGCCATCCTATGATTATATCGATTCTTTTGCAGGGTACAAAAGCCAGGGAATCTGTCCCCCGCTTTTGTATTTTTTCATCAAGTTAATGAGCATAGTAACCGCACTTGGTACACCTTCTGTCTGCTCCAAACGTATGGCTTTCACTGTAATTCCGGGTTACCTGACCCAGAGGTATATTACAATCGCTACAGTATTTATCATATACAACTTTAGCCTGATGCGAACTTTCGATGGCATTGGGGTAAGTTACCCCTCCTACTTGTATCTCGGTAACATTAAGATGCTTACATGTTGCCGGATCCACGCCGGCAGCAGCCTCGGTTGAGTACGGTACTGCGGTAAGCGTTAGAAAGGCCGAAAGCATGACTACAGAAACTGTTTTGAGAATTTTGTTTTTCATATGAGTACCTCCTTTGGTTTTATGGTCTGATAATAGCACAATTTGATAATGTCGTCAATATCTGCTTGCCGCATATCAAAACATCATACGTTTAAAGCTGCAATCAGCGATGTATTATCGCGAGTCATAAATGTTTTTCAAAGCCTTGATTCCCGCAGGGTTGTTGACTTATAACAATGCCGGCAGTATAATACTGATATTGGCAAAATACATACAAATGCAGGAGGTCTAAATGAGCGGAATCTTAATCAGAAAAGCAGTGGGAATGATGTCGGAGCGGCCCGGAGAGTTCTTTAAAAGGGTGATACCTGCGGCCTTGATTCCCCTGGCAGGAATGATTGTTATCATAGTGGCCTTTATGCTCAACTTAAGAGCGGAAGTGCTGGAAAAACTTTTGAACGGGGCAGAGTCACCCTATGCCGTTATGGCGGCTTATGATAAATGGTATGAAACATTGGCGGTTATCGGCAAGGGCGGGCTGGCAGTCATGGCAGTGTGCTGCGTGGCAGCGGTTTTGATCGGGAGGAAGTCGCCGATAGCGGTGATTTTGGCCATTGTTTTTTCGCTGATCGGTGTGCTGGCGAGCCAGATTATGGGCGTGACGGAGGATATATCGGGGATTCGGGCAAAGCTGCAGGAGGACATGGCCCAAATCGAAAGCTCCCGCTTGGAATCGGCGGAGGTCAGCTTTAAAAGGAGTGAGGAAAAGGCGGCCCTGCGGGGAATTTATGTGGAAGGGCAGCCGGAACTCTTTACTGTTTACAGCGGGATTGGGGAGGACACGGGACACGGGTGGGATTATTTCTATATTCCTGACAGTCTGGGATTTATGCCGGACGGGGAAGGCTGGTATGACGAGAACAAGAGTATTGAATGGAATAATGAAAATGCAGAGATGTATATTGTTACATACACCACTAATTTTCAAGTGGTAATATCCGTAGAAGCGAAGTAAAACAAAAAAATAATTTTTATTTTATTTTTCTGCGGAAACAACTATGATGCAATTTTGGTTTAAAGTGTGTGGTAGAAAGGACAAAAGGCATGCGCGACCGCAGGAGGTAAGGCTTGCAAAGAAGTACAATGGGGTGGGAAAATGCAGGATAGCAGGGCAGCACAGAGGAATTACGAACCGGATATGATTGATGTCAGGAGAAATCCTGATCCGCTGAGTTATGAAGAGCAGAGGCGGAGAATGTCTCAGAGACAGGGATCCGGTCAGGGAGCAAGGGGAGCTTCCTCAGGGCAGGCGTACAGGGGCGGTGCGGCACGGAGCGGTCAGCCGATGGGCAGCACACGGGAGAGACAGACTGATTACCGTCAGGATATGCGTCAGCAGCCCCGCAGTACATCGGAGAGACAGGCAGGTTATCGTCAGGATATGCGTCAACAGCCTCGCAGTTCATCGGGACAGATGTACAGAAGCGAAGGTTCCGGAGGCGGCCGGTCAATGCGCAGAACATCAGAACTGCAGCCCATGTGCCGGCAGCCGGTGCGCAGAGCTGACAGCGGCCGGCAGGTCCAGATGATTCCCACTGGCGGCCGGCAAAGCAGAGAAGCAGCATTAAGGGAGAGGCGCAGGAGGCAGCGGCGCAGGCAGAAAATAGCGGTAGGACTCTGGGCGATCTGCATCATTGCTATCAGCGGTGTTCTCTTTTTAAACAGAAACAATGCGTCGGCGGCAGAACCGGCGAATGGCAGCAGCACATCAAAGGATGTGTCCGGTGTGAAACAAGATACAAATCCTTCCGTTGCTATGATACAGGGTCTTCCGGCAGAGAAGTTTACGGCCCATCCGGAATGGACTTTTGATTTATAAGGCCATACTACATGTGTTCATCCAGATAAAGCTGTACCCGGTTTTGAATCAGGTCGAT
>CAZAMX010000422.1:0-2386 GCA_964486095.1 uncultured Acetatifactor sp.
AGCAGATCGCTGAAAGATATAACGGGAGCTGTACTGTTCGCTGTGACGGAAAGGAATTTCAGGTAAAAATCGTTCTGCTGACATAGACGGGAACAGATTTTCAGCCATTGGCGGCGGGGGTTCTCTGAAGCAGCTTTATGCAGCAGATCACGGAAATAATCAAGAATCCTGCTGCCACTGCGTATTGCGCTGCAGCCGGCAGACTTCCTGTGACCGTGGGCACATAACCGCCGATATTACCAAAGATGTGCGCTGTTACAGCCGGAAATAATGACTTGGTTTTTACATAGGAAAGCGCAAAAATCAAACCGCCCAGAAAGGCGTGGAGTATAATAAGCAGGCCCCCGGCCATGGAGTGAATCAACGCAAAAAGAAGCGCGCTGAGGAGGATCGAAACAGTTGTGGAGACTCCCTTACGGAGCGTCGTCATAATCAGGGCGCGGAATACAAATTCTTCCACCACCGGTGCAATGATAAAAACAGAAAGAATAAAAGCAATCATGCTTTTTTCCATGTCTTCTGACATTCCGCCGGTAAGTGCGGGAGAAATCGGCGCGACGGCCTGGAGTATATTGGAGAACGCCGAAAAGCAAAACGCCGCCATGACCGGCAGCAGATATTTTTTCGCTGGAACTGTTTTTAAACCGTATGTATTTTTTAAATCTATTTTTTTTATCCGGAGCAGGAGCAGAATAAGAAGCAGGTATACGGCCTGCGCTGCGCCGCTGATTAAGGCCACATGTTCTGCGCTGCTTTTGTATGCCATCATGGCGGCAGAGGATAAGATACCGACCCCGAGTACGAAGGAAAGGGTAATCAATAGACTGCTGCCAACAGCTTTTAATCGTAATCTCATAGTGTACCTCCCTGGAATCTGCGTATTTCTATCAGTATACACCACGCCTATTGAAAAAGCAATCGACAAAAGAAGTGATGCTTGCATCTTCACGGTGAATCCTGTAAAATGAAGGAAATAGTTTTTCGATATTAGTGAAGAGTTTGTGCCGCTGAAGCGGCGTGTCTGGAAATGTGAGATTTTTGACAATATGGAGGAAGCATGGAAGAAAATATGGAGGCAATTCAAGGGGAGCGGATGCAGTTTGCGGTGCTGATTGACGCGGATAATATCAGTTCCAAGTATGCGGCGACCATCTTTGAAGAGCTGGATAAATTTGGCTTTTCCACCTATCGGCGGATCTATGGCAACTGGTCCAAGGCCAATGGCTGGAATGAGGGAATGCTGCTGGAGCATTCCATTATGCCGGTGCAGCAGTTTTCCTATACTACGGGAAAAAATGCCACGGACATGGCCATGGTGATCGACGCCATGGATATTTTGTTTAAGAATAAGGTCAGAGGCTTTTGCCTGGTGACCAGCGACAGCGATTTTACCCGTCTGGCCATGCGTCTGCGGGAAGAAAATATGTTTGTTCTGGGGATGGGGGAGTCCAAGACGCCCCTGGCGCTGACCAGAGCCTGCAACAGATTTATTCATCTGAATCTGGTGGCGGAGCAGAATAAGGCGCTGGAGGGTGAGGAGAGCATCGAAGGCGGAGACGAGCAGAATGTCACTTCGGTTACGGAGGTGCGTCAGGCGATTTTGGCCCTGATCAATGAGAACGATGGGAAGCCGGTGGACCTGGCCAGAATCGGGAATCGCTTAAATGACAGATTCTCGGATTTTGACGTGCGTAATTACGGGTATACCAAGCTCAGTACCATGGTGACTCAGGAACTGCCGGATCTAAACGTAAAAAAGATAAACTATCAATATTGTGTGGAGCGCAGGTCCACCCTTACCAAGGCGGAACTGGAGCGGGAGATCTGCAGCATGATCGAGAAAAGCGGAGGCATGATTGATAATTTGTCCACTTTGAACGATGAACTGCATAAAAAGTATAAACAACTGGATTTCAGACAGTTTGGTTACAGCCGCATTTCCAGCTTCCTGCGCAGCATGAAGTCGGTTTCGGTTCATGAAAATCAGGTGACGCTGCGCAGGGAATGACCCTATTTCCGGAGTAAATCCATTCCCGGAGTAAAGCTATTCTCGGAATAAAACCATTCCCGGAATGGGATGATTCTCCGGCGCAATGAGCAAGAAGCGGCAGAAGGCGGAATTTATGGATATTTTTGAATATATGCGCAGTACCAGTATGGAGAAGGAATCACCGTTGGCGGCGCGGATGCGTCCCAGAACCTTGGATGCGGTGCTGGGGCAGGAGCATATTGTGTGAAAGGATACGTTGCTGTACCGGGCCATTAAGGCGGATAAGATCAGTTCCGTGATTTTTTACGGACCGCCGGGAACAGGTAAGACGACCCTGGCGCGGGTGATTGCCAATACCACCAGTGCGGATTTTAAGCAGATTAACGCTACGGTAGC
>CAZAMX010000423.1:0-2381 GCA_964486095.1 uncultured Acetatifactor sp.
GGACCTGAGCCTATGATTAATACCTTGTGGATGTCTGCTCTCTGTGTCATCTTTGTACCATGCCTTTCCTTGACTTCTTTGGTTGCTTTATTTTTGACTCCACATCATGATATATCAAAATGGGTCACTTGAAAATACCTAATTTTAATTTTCTACAACTGATGGCTGTCCTTCAGCTCTTTCGCCTGGGCCCGCATCTCCCCGGCATTGGACATGGCCGCCTGGGAAAGTCCGTCGCCGCCCAGCAGTCTGGCCAGCTCCTGCATTCCCTCTTCCTCATCCAGAGCCCGGATGTCCGTAATGGTATTGTCCCCGCTGCTGCTCTTCTCAATACAGAAATGTCTGTCCGCCATAGCCGCAATCTGAGGCAAATGGGTAATGCAGATGACCTGATGGCTGTGGGCCAGCACGTCCAGCTGACCGGATACCTTCCAGGCTGTCCTGCCGCTGATCCCCGCGTCGATCTCGTCAAAGATCAAGGTATCCACATCATCCCTGCCGGCCAGCACCGTCTTGATGGCCAGCATAACCCTTGACAGCTCTCCTCCGCTGGCCACCTGGCTTAAGGGCTTCAAGGGTTCTCCCGGGTTAGTGGAAATCAAAAATTCCACATCATCCCACCCTTTCGCTGTAATATCCTGACCCGGCCGGACCGCTATTTCAAATTCCACCGTCAGGAAATTCAGCTGAACCAGAGCTTCCTTCAGCTGCTTCTGCAGCACCAGCCCGTTCTTTTGCCGGATGGCGGTGAGCTTTTTACATGCCTTCTGCAGCTCCTGTTCCGCTTCCGCCAGCTCCTTCCCCAGCTTATCCATATAAGCGTCATAGTCCTCCAGCTTGTTTAACAGCCGCTGCCTTTCCTCCCCGTATTCCATCACGTCTCGGATGGTCCTTCCGTATTTTCCCTTTAAATGATTCAGCAGATTCAGCCGCTCCTCTACGGCAGCAAAATCCTCCCCGTCAAACTCGCAGTCCGTCATATATTCCGCCACGTCCCGGTTATAATCCGCAAGAAGGCTGTCAATCTCTGCCAGCTGCTTTTCCATTTCCTCCAACTTCCCGTCAAAGGAGGCAACGCCCCTCAGCGCCCTTAGCGCCCGTCCCAGCGCGCTTCCCGCTCCTCCCTCACTGTCGTTTCCCGTCAGCTGAAGGCTCTCCGCCAGACTCTCCAGAATCCTTTTACTGTTGACCATCCGGCGGTAACGCTGCTCCAGCTCTTCGTCCTCCCCTTCCTGCAGCTTCGATTCCCGGATTTCCTGATATTCAAACTCGGCCAGGGCACGCTCCTTTGACTTTGTCTCTTCATCCATGGTTTCCTCTTCCAGGGATTTTCTGATCTTTCTGCAGCGGTCGTACTCACGGGCCACGGCTTCTGCTGCCGCGCCGTATTCCCCGCCGCAGTAGGAATCCAGGATCTCCATATGCTTCCGCTTATTTAACAGCGACTGATGCTCATGCTGGCCATGAATATCAATCAGCGCTTCCGCCAGCTCCTTCACCTGCTTTGCGGTGACGGTCTCGCCGTTTATCTTACAGACGCTTTTCCCCGTCTGCATTTTCCGACTGATAATCACCGTGCCGTCTCCGGCTTCTTCCAGCTCCATCTGCAAAAGCTTCTCTTTGACGCGCGGGCTCATTCCCTCAAACACCAGCTCCACCAGGGCGCTGTCCGCCCCCGTGCGAAGCATTTCTTTGTCAAATTTTCCCCCCAGCGCCAAATTAATACTGCCAATCAGCAGGGATTTGCCCGCTCCCGTCTCACCGGTAAGAATATTTAAACCCCGTCCGAATTCCACCTCTGTCTCACGGATCAGCGCCAGATTTTTCACATGTAAACTAAGCAGCATATTTTATCTATATTCCTCCTAAAGTTTGTATCGCTCCCGCAGCTTTTCCATCAGCATTTTTGTATCCTCCACGGTGCGCACCGCCACAAAAATAGTATCGTCCCCTGCGATACAGCCCACCACCTCGGTAAACTGCAGCTCGTCCAAAGCAGCAGCCACCGCCATGGCCATGCCGGAGACCGTCTTGATCACCAGGATATTTCCGGCCATATCCATGGAAAGAAAGCCGTCACGCAGAACTCTGATATATTTATCACCCCTGTGCTCGTCTTCCTGCTCCAAAAACACATATTTCTGGCCCCCGCCGGCCGCAGGAACCTTGGAAAGCTTCAGCTCCCTTATATCTCTGGAGACGGTGGCCTGCGTCACGTGAAAACCTGCCTCCCTGAGTCTCCCCGCCAGCTCTTCCTGTGTCTCCACATCATATTTTTGAATTATCTCCACTATTTTGCCATGTCGAATCTTTTTCATCTCTATCATTTATGCATTTCCTTAATCTGAAATATTCCCGTGCAGCACCTGAAGAAAGCTGTC
>CAZAMX010000424.1:0-2375 GCA_964486095.1 uncultured Acetatifactor sp.
TTTCTGATACCCCGCCAATTCCGGAAATATCCTGTTTGCATAGCTGTTGGAATCAAGATAGCCATACAATGTATCCACAATCACAAAAGCATCTTCAATATGCTCAAAAATCCACTCCCTTCCGGTATCTGCCACCGTAAAAAACTCTCCCCTGATCACATACAGGATTACAATCAAAAGGGAGCCTGCCGCCAGCAACGGGGTCACATCAATAGGCATAGGCACGCACAGCCTGACGATCAGCGACACAAAGACCACCATCTGAGCGCTTGATAATATGGCAAGATTTCGCTTTTCCCTTACCAGCCTTGTTTTAATCCACTTAAGCACCGTATAAATAATGCCAAGCAGCAATGCAATACAGATAATGGAATAGCGTATGACAAAGATCGGGCCCGTCTCTGTCTGCAGCAATCCCTCCGCGAACTCCGGTTTGACCACTCTGTCCGAGGCCACCAGATGTACCAGCCGGTTATCCCACATACACAAAACCGCAAAAATCTCAAACAGACTCCATATGTTTCTAAGCTGTCTTGGATACTTCAGCTGAAGGTAATCCAGTACAAAAAAGACAAAGAAAAAATAAAACAGCACATTGCCCATACAGGAGATGCGCCAGGACAAAAATGCCGCTTCATGGCTGCCTGCACGAAGCTGCAAAAAGTATCCCGCATTCATCACAAGGCAGCCTATGTCCGCCATAAACAAATTCTGAATCACTCTGTTCGGATGTTTCTTCATCAGCGTAACCGCACCCACAAGGAGTACTCCGCAGCCAAATGCCTGTAATATCTGCAAAATCATAGTCTGAACCTCCCGGACATTGATGGCCATTCGGCCGTTTCCCGCCCTGAATAAGGTCATTATATCATAGTTCATCTGCAAAATGTTAAATATTCTTAATTTTGTTGTCGTCGCGAGACGAAACAGGCTGTTTGTGTTATACTATATAAGGTATTTATACCACCTTGCTTATCTACCGAAAGGAAGACACTTATGAAAAAACAGAAATTTGCACTCATTCTTATCATAAGTATGTTTATGATATGCGCATGTGGGCCCGCAGATGACACACCGGAACAGAGTCAGCCTAATCCGATCCATTCCGGCCCTCAGCAAACCATACCACCCGACGATTCCGGCCCAGACGATCTTTCGGGCCCTTCCGCCGACGAAGATGACCTGCCGCCTGCGGAGGGAATGACGCACAGCCGGCTGACCAATGAATGGGTGGACGAAACAACGGCAAACACCAGACCCATTGCCGTTATGACTCCTAACGAACACAATGCGCAGCCTCATTACAGCCTTTCCAAGGCATCCATACTTTATGAGGCAAACGTAGAAGGACGTATGACAAGACTCCTTGCTGTCTATGAAGACTGGGAGAATCTGGAAAAGATCGGTAATGTCCGAAGTCTCCGCACGTATTTTGCCTATTGGGCCTTTGAATGGGATGCCTTTATCATCCATACCGGTCACCCCTATTATGTAGACGAGCTGATTGCCGCTCCGGACACCCAGACCATCAACGAAAGCAATTATCCGGACTCCGAAGCCTTTTATCGGGATGAAAGCCGTTCCCGTCCTCATAATGCTTACGCCACCGGACAAAAAATTCTGGATACAGTGAACAGGAAAGGGTATCCTTTGGAATACCGCGGGCTTGCCGACAGCCGTCATTTTCGCTTTGCAAGTGCCTCCGGCCAGAATACCCTGGAACAGTACGGTACAGATGCACAAAGTGCCGTATATATTGATATGTCCGGCTGCTATCCCTTGACCCGCTGTTATTTTGATTATAATGCGGAGGACGGCCTTTATTATCGCTCCCAGTATCTTTCCGGCGGCACGGACGGCCCCCATATAGACGCTCTGACAGGAGAGCAGCTGACATTTAAAAATATTTTGGTTCAATATGTTAAAGCCTGGGACCTGGGAGACGGCTATCTTGCTTACCAGTGTGCGGACAATACGGAGGACGGCTGGTATTTCACCAACGGAAAGGGTATTCATATCACTTGGGAAAAAGACAGCGATTACGGCGCCACCAAGTATTATGATGACTTCGGAAACGAAATTATCCTCAATACAGGAAAAACCATGATCTGCATTGTTCAATCGGAAGACAATTTTACCTTCCGCTGAAAACATGTATCCGTCTCTTTACGGTACCAACAAATAATCGGGGCTGTGCGTTATGCACGGCCCCGACACATTTTCATTATTCACCTAATCCGTTTTCCACTGCCTGCACCAAAGTTTTTAAGGCTTCCTGCTCATCTTCGCCCTCACAGACAAACTCGATTTCATCGCCGCATTTTACACATGCCCCTAATACGCTCAATACACTTTTGGCATTAGCTGTATTTTCT
>CAZAMX010000425.1:0-1823 GCA_964486095.1 uncultured Acetatifactor sp.
CACCGTGTCCGCCAGAGATTTGGTATAGCCGATCACTGCGGGAATATACTTCTTGCCCGCCATATCGATCATGGTCAGCGCCTCAATGTTTATAGTCTTTGCATACGTCTCATAGGTGATTTCTTCACGGGATTCCAGCTCCACTCTTGTAAATATGCCAAACCGTTCGAACAGGCGGATTGCCTTGTCTGTGGTCAGTGTGGCAGCAGCCTCCACCATCGACTTAATATTGGGAAGTCCCCGCCTCTCCGCCTCTTCTATCCACTCGTCACCATATCCGTCTCCGTTAAACACAATTCTCTGGTGCTTCGTCATGTATTCCTTGATCAGATCATGAACGGCCAGCTCGAAATTATCAGCCTTTTCCAGAACATCGGCTGCCTCGCAGAACGCCTCTGCCACGATGGCATTCAATGTGGTATTGGGACTTGCAATGGAATCTGCAGAACCCACCATACGAAACTCAAACTTATTGCCGGTAAAGGCAAATGGTGAGGTCCTGTTTCTGTCTGTAGCATCCTTCTCGAAATCAGGCAGGGTGGAAACACCGGTTTCCAGCTTGCCGCCTTCAATTAAATGAGCTGCCTCGCCGGTCTCAATCAACTGTTTTACTACATCCTCCAGCTGTTCCCCAAGAAACATGGATATGATCGCCGGAGGTGCCTCATTGGCCCCCAGTCTGTGATCGTTTCCCACATCGGCTGCGCTCTGTCTGAGCAGATCCGCATGGGTGTCTACTGCCTTCATGATGCAGGCCAGCACCAGCAGAAACTGAATATTTTCGTTTGGCGTGTCCCCGGGATCCAGCAGGTTCACACCGTTGTCCGTGCCCAGGGACCAGTTGTTGTGCTTACCGGAACCGTTCACGCCGGCAAAGGGCTTCTCATGAAGCAGGCAGGTCATGCCGTGGCGGCCGGCCACCTTTTTCATAGTTTCCATCACCAGCTGATTGTGATCCACGGCAATATTGGCAGTCTCATAAATAGGAGCCAGCTCATGCTGTGCAGGGGCCACCTCATTGTGCTGTGTCTTTGCCGTAACACCCAGCTTCCACAATTCCACGTTCAGATCCTTCATATAAGAACCCACCCTCTCGCGGATGGTGCCGAAATAATGATCCTCCAGCTCCTGCCCCTTGGGTGCAGGCGCGCCGAAAAGAGTACGCCCCGCAAAGATCAGATCCTCACGCTGTAAATATTTCTCCCTGTCTACCAAAAAATATTCCTGCTCCGGCCCCACGCTGGCTACCACCTTTGTGGCCTCGGTATTGCCGAATAGCCTCACAATGCGGAGTGCCTGCTGGCTGATCGCCTCCATGGAACGTAAGAGCGGCGTCTTCTTATCCAGCGCCTCACCGGTGTAAGAGCAGAATGCGGTAGGAATGCAAAGGATCACTCCCGTAGCATCTTCCTTCAAAAAAGCAGGGGATGTAATATCCCAGGCCGTATAGCCTCTGGCCTCGAAGGTTGCCCGAAGACCGCCGGAGGGGAAAGAAGAAGCGTCCGGCTCCCCCTTGATCAGTTCCTTGCCGGAAAACTCCATGATCATCTTGCCCTCTTCATCGGGGTGACTTACAAAGGCATCATGTTTCTCTGCGGTAATACCGGTCAGCGGCTGGAACCAATGAGTGTAATGGGTAGCGCCGTTCTCCATGGCCCAATCCTTCATTGCCTTCGCCACCACATCCGCCGTCTCCAGAGATAATTCACCTCCCTGATCCATCAGTTTCTTGATCTCTCTGTATGTACTTTTCGGCAGCCGCTCCTTCATCTTTCCGAGAGTAAATACCTTACTTGCAAAAATTTCTTCCACATTCAACAATT
>CAZAMX010000425.1:1844-2375 GCA_964486095.1 uncultured Acetatifactor sp.
CACCTTAGTTCAAAAATACAATCCATTACTTTCCCGAAAAATGCAAGCCCTAAATTAAATTTATTTCATCCAGTAGCTTGCACCTGCTGCCAAATTGACAAAAAAGTACAGCCCGCAATACAAATGCCAGGCATACACCAGCCCCAGGCCTACACGCAGAAGCCTCTGCACACCCTTTCCCTTAAACTCCAGCCATTTGACGGCACAGGCTGCAAACAACACAAACAGGCAGAAGCTGTACCCCCAGAGAAAATTACCGTCTGCCGCGCGGCTGCCGCTCTCCACCAGACAAAGCGCTTCCCCAAAGCCCAGTACCGCCATTGCCGCGATGAAAAGATAGTTTTTCTCCCTCCATATCTTTTTCAGTGTAGCCAGCATCGTCATCCCGCAGAACAATACGGAGCATATTACAGCCAGCTTGGTGATATTTGCGTGCAGGGCAAAGGTGTACCAGGGCCGAAATTCAATGCCGTTTCCCGTTCCTGTCCCAAACAAAACGGAATTCTGCCACAGTATCACAAGTCCGCTGGG
>CAZAMX010000426.1:0-2370 GCA_964486095.1 uncultured Acetatifactor sp.
ATGGAGGCAATCTCAATCCGCTTCACCTCGCCGCCGGAAAGGCTGGCATCCACATCCCGGTTTATATAGTCTCTGGCGCACAGCCCAACCTTTGAAAGGTAATCGCAGACATCATGGAGTGTTACCCGGTTCCCTGCTGCCAGGGTAATCAGATCCCGGACCTTGATGCCTTTGAAACGTACCGGCTGCTGGAAAGCAAAGCTGATTCCTGCTTTTGCACGCTCCGTAATATTCATGTCCGTAATGTCCTGACCGTTAAAAAGAATCCTGCCGGAGGTGGGCCGTTCAACACCCATAATGAGGCGGGCGAGCGTGGATTTTCCGCCGCCGTTGGGGCCGGTGATGGCAATGAGGGAAGGATTCTCAAAGGTGAGGTTCAGATCACGTATGATCTCCTTTTGGTTCTGACTGTCGTCAGATACCTGAAAACACAGATTTTGTAGTTCTAGCATGGTTGTATCTCCTGTTAAATCCTATTATTCCGCTAGGATTATTATGAATTGCATATTATACTTTCCCGACAGGTTTGTCAAGCAGGTTTTGAAAAAAGATGAGAAAACAGGAGTCAGTACAAAATTGGTTGATTTCGGAGCAAAAATAACCAAATAAAATATTGTAGATATAGGGAATAACTGTTATAATAAATGCGGTAAAACACATAGTTTTCCTGAAGCATGCTGTTTTAAGGCTAAAATTTTAGAAAACATAGGAGGAAGTACCGGTGAGTGAAAAATTTTCCGAGAAAAAGTATGTCAACCATATTGCCTTATTGGGGCACACAATCATAGGAGCGATTCTCTTTCTGGCTTATGCGCTGGAGTTCTTTAAGGGTTCCAGAACGATTGGATATTTTACATTGTTTTCGTTGATATGTCTGATCCCTATTGTTGTGGAACATATTTTATACAGGCGTAATCCGGAGGATGGGAAGATTCAGCATATTATGGGAGTCTGTTATGGATTTTTGTATGTTTTCGCCATATTCACCACCAACAGCTTACTAACCTGTATGTATGCGTTTCCCATGTTTATGCTGATTATTCTGTACATGGATGTACGTTTCTGCATTTTGATCAGCTGCGGTGCCTTTCTGGGGAATGTGGCCTGTATTATCAAGGATGTGCTGACAGCGGGATATGCGGCGGAGGAAATCCCCGATGTAGAGATCAGGATAGCCGCTGTGTTAATGACGTCTATTTATATGGTAGTTGCTACGGCAGGCGTTAAAAAGGTAAATCAGGTAAAGCTGCAGGATATACAGAAGCAGACGGAGTCGGCCAACGCGCTGGCGGATAATGTGCTGTCCGCTTCGGGAAATATGATTTCCAATATTAAGGACGTATCTGACAAGGTAGAACAGCTGGGTGAATCCATGGAGCGCATCCATACATACATGGGCGAGGTCTCTTCCGGAAGCACCGAGACGGCGGAGTCTATTCAGCAGCAGATGCAGAAAACGGAGCTGATCCAGCAGCATATTGTAAAGGTGAAGGATACGGCGCTGGAAATCGAAGAAAATATGAGTGAGACCGTGGAAAAGGTGGAAACCGGCAAAAAGCACATGGATGCGCTGGCAAAGCAGGTGGAAAGTTCTATGGCCGCCAACCGTCAGGTGCTGGAGCAGATGAAGGAGCTGAGCGAGTATACCAATCAGATGAACACTATCATCGAGACCATTACCAGCATTGCCAACAGTACCGGTATGCTGGCCTTGAACGCAAGTATTGAGGCAGCCAGGGCCGGGGAGGCAGGAAGAGGCTTTGCAGTGGTGGCCAGCCAGATCTCCGGGCTTGCAAATCAGACCAAATCCGCTACCGTGAACATTACGGAGCTGATCAGCCATATTAACAAGGAGCTGACAGAGGTGGAAGCTGCGGTGGATGTGGTTACGGAGAGCAACAGGGCCAATGAAGAAAGTACCCGTCTGGTTACGGATAATTTTGCGGGAATTACGCAGGGAACGGAGAATGTGGGACAGCAGACAAGGGAGCTGATGAGCGTTGTAGACGAACTGGAGAGCGCAAATGCGGATATTGTGGAAAATATCCAGACAATCTCCGCTATTACGGAGGAGGTTTCCGCACATGCCAACGAGACTTACAACGTATGTGAAGAAAATACCCGCCTGGTAAATTCCGTGACCGGTATGGTAGCGGGATTGAATACGGAAGCGCAGAAGCTTCAAAGCAGCAGATAATTCTTAAAAATTTTTCTTGACTTTTGTGCGAGAAACATGTATTATATCTAATGTTGCAGGGTACAATTTTTAATATGCCGCTGTAATGTATGCCGTGCTTCTGCGGCAGCATGTGTGTGTTTAGCTCAGCTGGATAGAGCGTTTGGCTACGGACCAAAAGGTCGGGGGTTCGA
>CAZAMX010000427.1:0-2366 GCA_964486095.1 uncultured Acetatifactor sp.
ATACTCCATGCGCAGACTGTGCAGGTGAAGACAAAATGTTTCACTGGAAAAGGGTTGCCTGCTCCCCCGAATGCGCAAGGGAATACTTTGCGAGGATCGAGAGCTCCCGGCAGCCCTGACCTCTTCTGCCTGATGCCGCAAACTTAACAAAACAAGCCGCCGCTTCAGCGCAAAATGGGATATATTGAGCCAGATTTCAATATATCCCATTTTTTTACGGTCTGTCCTATCATATGAAAAACGGAAAACACAAAATGAATCTATATTTAGATAACGCCGCAACAACAGATTTATCTGATTCCATGAAGGAATATCTGACATCCCTGCTGGATGTATGGGGAAATCCTTCTTCCCTTCACAAAGAGGGCCAAAAGCCCGCGCAGCTTCTCCGCCGGGCCCGCAGGTCCGTGGCCGGATTGATCGGCGCCGGGCCGGAAGATATTTTCTTTACTCCCTCCGGATCAGCCGCCAACACCCTGGCCGTAAAAGGGCTGACCTCAGAAGATCCCCGGTTAAACAGACATACCGTCTTTTATTCTCCCACATCCCATAAATCCATGCTGAAAGCATGCGAATCATGTATCTCTCACACGCAGCTGAAAGTAAACACTTTCGGAGAAACAGATCTTGCCTATCTTGACAATGTCCTTTCACAATGCGGAGATAAAAGCCCCCTCGTCTGTGTTGAGGCTGGCAATTCGGAGATCGGAACCATAAATAATGTGGTTAAAATCGGCTCCCTGGTCCATCGGCATAAGGGCCTCCTGACAGTTGATGCAACCGGCTATATTCCCTCTTATAAAGTCGATATGAAATCCTGGCAGGAGCATGTGGACATCCTGACCTTCAGCGGGCATAAGCTTCATGCCCTCAAGGGCATCGGTGTATTATGGAAACGAAAAAATATCCGCTTAAAGCCTCTCATCTATGGCAGTCAGGAGCAGGGCCTGATCGGCGGCACGGAAAATGTCCTGGGCATTGCTTCCCTGGGCAGGGCAGCCGAAGAATATCGTTATGATAACGTTTCCCCGGCAGGCCGGGATTATGTTTACAGGTATATCATGCAGAACATACCCTTAAGCTTCCCTGTGGGCCCGCCCGTAGAATCCGGAAACAGACTGCCCCACAACCTGTTTATGTGCTTTCAGGCTGTGGAGGGTGAGTCCCTGATGCTTCTGCTGGACATGCACGGTATCCGGGTCTCCACCGGATCGGCCTGTAATCAAAAAAGCCTTTCCCCCTCCGCTGTCCTGTCCGCCATTCACATGAATCCGGATCATATTCACAGCTGCATACGTTTCAGCTTCAGCGGCCGGGAAACCGAAGAAGAGCTGAATTATGTGTGCAGCACCTTAAGACAGTGTGTCCTTACACTGCGGAAATTGAATACAGCTTATACCATACAATCGAAGGATACTCACAAGGATGAATAATACCAACAGTCCCCTGATTGATTATGTAAAGATCAGTCCCAACCGGACAAGCCCAAGAAATCATAAAATTGACACCATCACCATACACTGCATGGCCGGAAATTTATCTGTAGAAAGATGCGGAGAAGTATTTGCCCCCAAAGCACGAAAAGCCTCTTCCAATTATGGTATCGGAAGCGACGGTCGGATCGCCATGTATGTAGAAGAAAAGGACCGCTCCTGGTGTACCTCCAGCGCCGCCAATGATCACCGGGCCGTCACCATTGAAGTGGCAAACGACGGCGGAGCGCCGGACTGGCACGTTTCCGACAAAGCAATGGCCTCCCTGATCGAGCTGCTAGCGGATATTTGCAGACGGAATCAGATCAGGGAATTAAAATGGAAGGCCGACAAATCGCTCATCGGCCAGGTTGAAAAACAAAACATGACGGTTCACCGCTGGTTCGCCGCCAAAGCCTGCCCCGGCAATTACCTGTATGAAAAACACGGGGACATTGCCAGGCAGGTCAATAACAGACTAAAATCAAAATATATCTACAGGAATATGGATTACGCACTGGTGTTTGATCCGGTCTTTTACAGTAATACCTACCCCGATTTGAAGAAAGCCTTTGGCTCCGATTCCCAAAAGCTTTTCGATCATTTCTGCCGATACGGCATGAGCGAAGGCCGCATTGCAAAAGCTGCCTTCCATGTCAACAAATATAAAAGCTATTATGCCGATCTGAGAAAAGCCTTCGGCAATAACCTGCCTTTATATTATGAACACTATATAAAATACGGATATAAAGAAAACAGAAAGTGTGTCTAGAGGAAACGTTTATGGCTATTACAATATTTTTAACCCTGCTGTCCGGCTTTTCCGTAATCAGCGGTCTGGTAACGGAAGGCATCAAAAATCTTGTTACGGATAAAGTCAACCTGCCCTACAAT
>CAZAMX010000428.1:0-2365 GCA_964486095.1 uncultured Acetatifactor sp.
CTTCGCCGGGAATATAGCTTGTAACTTCGATTCCGTTGGAAAGACGTACTCTGGCAATCTTTCTGAGCGCGGAGTTAGGCTTCTTGGGAGTCGCAGTCTTAACTGCAGTACACACACCACGCTTCTGAGGAGCGGATACATTTGTCGCCTTCTTGTGAAGGGAATTGTAGCCTTTCTGCAGAGCAGGTGCTGTGGACTTCTTTACAGTGGTCTGACGTCCTTTTCTCACTAACTGGTTAAATGTCGGCATTCTGTTTCACCTCTTTCATATTAGTATGATTTATGGCACACAAAAAAATACACACCTGTGCGCACACTTAAATAGTATACTTGTTCACAGATGTGTTGTCAATTCTATTTTTCATCTTTTTTCAAAAAATAGGTCACTTTATAGATCAGGTCCATTTTCATATAGCCTTCTACTGTTTCACCGGGCTTTTCCCCATCTCCCGCTATCTCTGCAATAATCTGATAAAAGCCGTTTTCTACTCCCAGAATGGTCACTTCCTGTCCACCCCGAAGCACCGCAGCGATCTCTGCGCTTGTGGACGGAGCCTTGCGTACTCTTACAAATTCATTCATGACCTCGCCTCTGCCAATGCCAATAGCATGATCGGCTTTCCTTCCGCCGGAAGCGCCAATGCCCAGCATCACGGCAAGCATGGCAAAACAGACCATAACCGCCAAAAACCTTTTCCGCAATTCTATTCCCCTTCCAGTCATGCCGTCTCCGGCGACACAAACAATCCACACGCCGGCGCAGCCATCCCAAGCAATTGTCGGAATCTATATTTCGGAAAGAGTCCGCACATATCTCTTTAAGGCATCCTGCCAGGACGGCAGCTTTTCAAAGCCCATTTGAGTCAACTTATCCTGATTCATACGGCTGTTCGCCGGACGCTTTGCCTTTGCGCCGTACTCCGCAGTCGTCACGGGCACCACGTTGACGGAAACGCCGGCCTCTTTAAAAATGGCACAGGCAAAATCATACCAGGAGCATATTCCCTGATTGGTGGCATGGTATACGCCATATTTATCCGTAAGGACCATGTCCACCAGCAGCCTGGCCAAATCATAGGTATATGTGGGCGAACCGAACTGATCGTTTACCACCCTTATGGTATCATGGTTTTCCGCCAGCTTCAGCATGGTCTTGACAAAGTTCTTGCCGTTGATGCCAAACACCCAGGCAATACGCACGATAAAATACTTATCCAGAAGCTCCTGAACCGCCAGCTCTCCCTCATACTTTGTCTGTCCGTACACGCTCTGGGGCTTTTTTTCATCCTCCGGCTCCCAGGGACGCTCTCCCTCCCCGCTGAACACATAATCCGTGCTGATATATATCATCTTAATATCCAGCTTCCTGCACACCTTAGCAATATTCCGCGGCCCCTCCGCATTCACCCTGCGGCAGAGCTCTTCGTTTTCCTCCGCCGCATCCACCGCCGTGTAGGCAGCGCAGTGGATCACCGCGTCCGGCGCAGCTTCACTGATCACCTTTTCAACGCATTCCCCATCGGTAATGTCCATCTCTTCAATATCCACCCCTGTGGCCGGAATCCCTCTCCTTGTCAGTTCTTCCATCACATCATAGCCCAGCTGCCCCTTTATACCCGTCACAAAAACCTTCATATCAGATTACAATCCTTTCCTACATTTTCATACAGACACCTCATGGTATCCTCTTCAAAAGGCTTTCCTTCTATTCCCACTTCAATGGTGCCGTCCTCACAGGGCTGCATACGGCGCACCACAGCAAACATCACCATGCACTCCGCCACGACGATCACATTCTTGCCGGAAATATCCGGCGTTCCTGCCGGCATTTTAAGCCCCATACCCAGAGGGCTCACGTTTTCCACCTTGATATAATACTTTTCCTCGGTGTCGCAGACTATGAGTACGTTCATGGTATTGTACTTTGTACGGTTGATCTTTCTTCTCTCTTCCATTGTAACCTCCATTTGAAAACTCTTACATTGCTTGTCCTTCCGAGCATCCCCATATCCTGATAGCCAATATCCTTATAACCACAGCGAGGGAAGAGAGATAAATCCCCCTTCCCCCTCTTGTTTACTTTAACCCTTTCGGTTTATGATTCGGTTACGACAGCCGTATCCTCTTCTAATTCCGCCGCTTCTGCTTCCAGTGTTTCCGCATCCTGCTCTGCTATTGTCTCCGGCTCTCCCATGGTTTCCACTTCTGCCATGGTTTCAAGTCCTGCCATTGTATCAGGATCTTCTCCCGGATCCAGCTCTTCAAAGGAAATGGTATCCACCTCATCAGTTCTCAGCCTCGAATTGAGGTATCTCTTCATTCCGGTACCCACAGGGATCAGCTTACCGATAATAACGTTCTCCTT
>CAZAMX010000429.1:0-2362 GCA_964486095.1 uncultured Acetatifactor sp.
TGTTCTCTGATGGAGACCCTGCATATGCGTAAGGGGCATGGCGCCATCCTGCAAAAGCTGAGAAAGGAATAGGATTGGAACATTTATTTGAAAAGCTGGACCGCAACGCGGAAAGTGATCTTTATCCCTGCCATATGCCAGGGCATAAGCGGAACGGCTGGGGAAAGCTTCCGCAGCAGCTTTATAGGATGGATATTACGGAAATAGACGGATTTGACGATCTGCATCAACCGGAGGGCATTTTGCTTGAGCTGCAAAAAAAGGCGGCAGCGCTTTGCGGCGCGGACGAAAGCTTTTATCTGGTAAACGGGAGTACTGGCGGAATTTTAAGCGCTGTCAGTGCGGCGCTGCCTGCGGGAGGTCATATATTGATGGCGAGAAACTGCCATAGATCTGCCTATCACGCCGCTTATCTTAAGAATTTGAAAATATCCTATATATATCCGGAAATATGGGGGGACTATGATATTTTTGAGGCGGTAACGCCAAGACAGGTAAAGGAAGCACTGGAAAATGTACCGGATGCAGGAGCGGTGCTGGTGGTATCGCCCACCTATGAAGGACGGATCGCGGATATTGCAGGTATTGCGGAGGCGGTGCATGAAAGAGGAATTCCTTTGATCGTGGATGAGGCGCACGGAGCCCATCTGGGATTTAGTCCCGGGGTACACGAAAACAGCTGCAGGCAGGGGGCCGATCTGGTGATTCAGAGCGTGCATAAGACGCTGCCGGCGCTGACGCAGACAGCATTACTGCATGTAAACGGAGAGCGGATCGACAGGGAGCTGCTAAAGCGTTTTCTGCGCATTTATCAGTCCAGCAGCCCTTCCTATCTGCTGATGGCCAGTATTGATAATGCGCTGCAGTATCTGGAGCAGGACGGAGACAGGGCTTTTACGGAGTTTCGCAGACGGTGCGACCGGATGCGTGAAAGGCTGGACCGGTGCAGGGTATTAAAATTCCTGCCTGCCGATGAAAAGCGGCAGGATATAGGAAAACTTTTGATCTCTGTGAAAAATACGGAAATGACGGGCAGGCAGTTGTATGATATACTGTTAAACAGGTACAGGATACAGCCGGAGATGGCTGCGGAAAGCTATGTGCTTGCCATGTTTACCATAAATGACAGCCAGGAGGGCTACGACAGGATGACAGAGGCCCTTTTGGAGATAGACAGCCGCCTGAAGCAGGTTGGCGATTTGGAGGATATGGCTTTAAACAGAGCATCCTTTGAAATATGGCCGCAGGCCTCCTGCAGTTTAGCCGAAGCCTGGGACGGGAGCAGAGAAGAAATCCTGTTAAAGAAAAGTGTGGGAAGGCTGGCGGGAGAATTTGTAAATCTGTACCCGCCGGGAGTTCCGGTACTCGTCCCGGGTGAGAAAATTACGGAAGAGCTGTGCCGGAGAATAGATACCTGGCTGGGGCAGGGACTTGCAGTTCAGGGAGTAAGCATTCTGGAGGGAAGGCAGTTGATTAAAGTAATAAAAAACGGAAATTCAGGAATATAAACATTATGAATAGTAACTGTCCAAAGCGATAAATTCGCAGGTTACGGAAAGGCATGGCTATTAATATGAGAAAAACAAAAATAGTTTGTACCATCGGACCGGCATGTGAATCAGAGGAAGGTCTGCGCCAGCTGATGCTGGCAGGCATGGATGTGGCAAGATTTAATTTTTCACATGGCACCCATCAGGAGCAGAAGGAAAAATTGCAGCGTGTGCTGAAGGTGAGAGAAGAGCTTGGTCTTTCTGTAGCAACCTTGATGGACACTAAGGGGCCCGAGATCCGGCTTCGTGATTTTGAAGGCGGCAGGGTGGAGCTTGCATCAGGCAGCAAATTTATCCTGACTACCGTGGAAATGCTGGGAACGGCAGAGAAAGCGGCGATTACTTATAAAAATCTCAAAAATGACATATCTGTCGGGACGACCATACTGATTGATGACGGGTTGATCGAACTGCAGGTAGAGGAAATTTCAGGTGAAGAAATTATCTGTCATGTGGTCAACGGCGGGTTTGTATCCAACCACAAGGGTGTCAATGTGCCTGGAGCAGTCCTTTCCATGCCGTATATAAGCCAGGTAGACATGGAAGATATTCTCTTCGGAATCGAAATGGGATACGAGTTTATTGCGGCTTCCTTTGCGCGTTGTAAGGAGGATATTTTGGAGCTGCGGAAGATCCTGGAGGATCATGGCAGCGATATGAAGATCATTGCCAAGATTGAAAACATGCAGGGCATTCGGAATATGGAGGAAATACTGGAGGTTTCCGACTGTGTAATGGTGGCAATAGTTGACATGGGAGTGGAAATTCCCCTGGAAGAGGTGCCGGTACTGCAGAAAAAGATGATCAAAATG
>CAZAMX010000430.1:0-2361 GCA_964486095.1 uncultured Acetatifactor sp.
TAACTGTGCGGGTTTCAGCGGTTGATGCTGTTGTACCGTGAATAATTCAGGCTAATAATCCTCAGCCAGCAAAAAAACGTTAAATACAGGATTTTAATACCATTGATATTTCCTGCAGCCAGCTCGTCAAGCGTCATGACATATTTCGGGTAGTGGTCTTTGATTTCAAGCAGATTGGCAACCTCGCAGTCGGACTCTTCCGGCAGATTGCGGCACACCTGCACATAGATACGCTCGTCGCGCCGCACTGCCACAAAGAAAAAATCTTTCGTTTCTTGCCGATTTACACCTCATAGCCCTTTCTCCTAAGCTCAAAGTACATGATATTTTCAAGCATTGCGGCAACAGACTTCGGCTGAAAGCCCATCATGCAGTATTTTTATGTAAAAAGCGGTACGGAAAGGCACCGCACCGCTTGTACTATAATATTCAATTTACAATGCTCCGACCTTTTTCCGATGCAAGATACACCCCACCCAGTTTCCTTCAGATGCGAAATTTCCCGCGTCTACACTTCCCGCTTCCATGGGAATCAACCCTGAACGAACCCTCAGATGCCGGGCAGGCTCATCTGTTCATACTCTGACCTGCGCTCCAGCAGAGGCGGAGATTTATACAAAATCTTCCCGGCGGCAGCATCCTGATAGAGCCAGTCCGCCACCTCATCCCGCTCCAAAATCAGGGGCATGCGGTCATGGATCGGCTGCATGGAAGCATTTGCCTGAGTTGTCAGAATCACAAACCTGTCGCCATCCTCATACCTTCTGCAGCACCCGGCCATAAACAGGGGCTCTCTGCCCTTTCTGTAGAAGGTATACTTCTGTTTACTGCGGTCCCACTCATAAAACCAGGCAGCCGGAATAACCGCCCTGCGATGCAGGACGGCCTCCCGAAACATGGGCTTCTCCATGGCAGACTCGCTCCTGGCATTGAAGATAACCTCACCTTTACGAAAGCCCGGGAATCCCCACCTCTGCCACCTGCACTCCGGACCGGAGCCCGATGGAACCAGGATGGGAGCCTCTTCGGACGGATGAATATCCTTTGCTTCAAGCTTCATCCTGCGGGACGCTGTCCCGTGCATTTTTTCGTCTGCCTGTCTGACCAGCTTTTCTATTTCTCTTGCCGTATCATCGTCAATATAGTATCGTCCACACATACTGCTCCCTCATTACGAATTTAAAAAATTATCCTTCTTTCCTCTTCTTCCAAATTTTTCAACACTTTTTCCAGTCCTGCATCCAGTCTCAAAATCTCTTCCTCCGTACAACCCTTATAAAACAGGCGGCTCATTTCATCGGAAACCTGTTTGTATTTATCTTCCAGCCCCCGCGCACTGTCCGTAAGCCGAATGCGGATCTGCCGGCGGTCCCTGGCGTCACAGCATCTTGTAATATGCCCCTGGCCTTCCATGCGGTCAAGCATACTGGTCAACGTTGTCTTGGCCAATCCTGTTCTTCTGGAAAGCTCCACAATAGGCAGATTATCCTCCTGCCATAAAACATAGAGAATACGCCCCTGAGCGCCGTTGAATTCGTCAATTCCGGCTTCCGTCAGCAATCTGCCAAAGATGCGTCCCTGAATCTGCTTGATCTGTGAGATTAAAAATCCGCCTCTTGTCTCAATCATTTATTTTCTCCCATATAAGATAGTACTATGTAACACTTTATATATCAATACTTTCCCTAATCAATGTGCTCCGCTTCCCCGATCATGCCGCATTTTAAGCATTACTCTTTCAGAACCTGCATCTATTTTACTGAAATATTTTGCAAACAGCAACCCCGTGTTGCCAAAAAGCACCTGCCTGTTGGTGGCAAGGCAATTCATTTTTGTGTATAATACAAGTCAAATACCAGGAGGGCTGTGAGAATGAAGCTGTCAGAAAAAATTACGGAACTAAGAAAAATAAACGGTATGACTCAGGAAGAGCTGGCTGCCATATGCAGCGTCAGCAGACAGTCCATATCCAAATGGGAAGCTGATATTACATTGCCGGAGACGGAAAAGCTGTTGCTTCTGGGAAAAACATTTCAAGTTTCCATGGATGTCTTGTTACGGGACGAGTTGACGTTAGGGGAGGCTAAGGAGGTTTACACCTGCGGCAATAATGCCGTTCAGGAAAAGAAACAGGAACTCTTTGAGGGTATCCTGATTAAAGAAAGCGTAGCGGATGACGCAATCCTCGATTTCCTTCATGTTCATAAAATCGAATTGTGGAACGCCGGCGGAAAACCCAAATATTGGACTGCACTGTTTTTTACAAGCGCTGCCGCTGATTTTCCTGAGCTGGTTTCCAAAGTTATGCTGTCCGATTCCGGCAGCGGAAGCTGGTTTGTTGATTTTAAGGCAGGCCAGGTG
>CAZAMX010000431.1:0-2360 GCA_964486095.1 uncultured Acetatifactor sp.
AGACCTGGATCACTGTCTCCGGATCTTCAATTTGATTATGTACCACGGATACCGTGCAGACCGTTTTATTGTCCGCCAGCACCTTGCCGTTCCGGTCCAGAATCCTGCCCCTGGCGGCCTTGATGCTTCTCTCCCTCTCATGAAGGTCCGTGGCCCGCTGAGAATAATGATCCGCCTGCCATACACACAAATACACAAGCCTGCCGAACAGAAGGACCAGCATTCCGGCACAGAAGAAGAAAATCACCAGGATCTTTTTCCTGTGAAAGATCTTATTGTTGTCCGTCAGCATGAATATCCTCACAAGAAAAGTTATTGATATACTTTATTCTTATTTTTATGAGGTTATGTATCTTTTGAAATTAATTGATGTCAGGATTCACCGGTCCGTCCGCACCCATCACCGAATCAATCAAGAATCCTTCCTGGGCATCATAGCGATAACCCGTGGCAGGATCTACGCGGTACCCGCTTTCCGGATCCAGAGGGAAGGTCTGCCATGGCTGACTGCCTGTGTCCGTTCCGGGATCCTCCGGATCCGTGCCGCCCGCGCCCGCACTGGAATCCGGTTTCCTGATATACTCTTGTATAATCTCCAGATTCAACGCTTCCAGCTCCCTGATCTCGCTTTCGCTCAGTTCCTCCGTCATGAAAATATTCAGATACGGAAGGACCTCCGTTAAAATGCTGCGCACGAGCCCCGTGGCCAGCCTGGCATTGTCCTGCTTCTCCACATTAGGCCTGTCCACCACCACATATATGGCGATCTTGGGATCGTCCGCCGGTGCAAAGCCCATAAAGGATACCACATGCTCCGTCTCGGAACGCTTGTGGGTGTTCTGGTCAATGGTCTCCGCAGTACCCGTCTTACCGCCGATCATATAGCCCGCGGGCCGGGCCGTCTTTCCCGTTCCGTCCGTCACCACTGCCCGACAGTACTGCCTGATATAGGCGGAAGTGGACTCGGATATGGTCTGCTTCAGCAGCCTGGGCTCAATGTTCTGCACTGTTGCCCCTGCGGCATTGGTGATCTTGTTTACCATGTGCGGTTCAAAGTAATAACCGCCGTTTATAAGTGAGCTGAAAGCCGTGATCGTCTGTACCATGGTCACATTAAAGTTTTGACCAAAGCTGTTGGTGGCCAGGTCAGTGGGCCCCATCTTGTCCGCAGTATAAATCAGGCTTGCCGTCCTGGCCTCTCCTGCCAGATCAATGTTTGTTTTCAGGCCAAAGTTAAAAATTTCCTGAAATTCACAAAAATCCTCTACTCCCAGAATCTGAGCTATCCGCATCATAGACACATTGCAGGAGGTAGCAATGGCCTCTTCCAGAGTATGCGCACCCCGCCTGCTGCTGTGACACTTGATTTTATAACCGCCGATCTCCAGAAAGCCGGTACATTCAAAGGTGGCATTCGGAGCAATCGCCCCCGATTCCAGTGCCGCCGCCACGGTAAAGGGCTTCGTCACGGAGCCAGGCTCATAGGTACCGGTAATACAGTAGTTCTTCCAAAGATTATTCAGGTTTAAGTAAAGCTGATCCTGATCCATGGCATCCAGAACAGCCTGATCGATGACCGTTCCGTTCTTTTTGATCTCATAGTAGCCGTTGCCCAGGTCATACTGCTCCACCATCATGGAGCCGATCAACGCCTGGGGATCCCGCACGTTGTTTAAGTCGTAATTGGGATAGCTGGCCATAGCAAGGATCTCTCCCGTGTCCACCCACTGAATGATACAGCCCACATTCTCCGCGCCATTGCCCGGCCGGTATTCGTCCTTATGCTCTTCCATAAACTTTTTCAGATACTTTTCCACAATGAGCTGCACGTTTGTGTCAATGGTACTGTGGATGCTGTTTCCGTCCACCGCCGCCTTCACCGTGCGCTCCAGGGCCAGATCATCGTTTAAATAACCGTATTCCCGCCCGTTGATCCCGTTTAGTACATCATTATAATATTCCTCCAGCCCATAGCTTCCCTGATTATCCCTGCCGGAAAAGCCGATGGCATCCGCTGCCAGGGAGCCATAAGGATAAATCCGCTTGTACTCTTCCTCAAACCAGACGCCCTTAATATTAGAGTTTTTCTCCTGCGCAGCCTGAAAGCCGCTGATCTGGTCATAGCTAAGCTGCCTTGCGGCTACATACCAGGCAGAGCTTTTGTTTGTTGATACATGCTCTCTGATAACCGTCATGTCCAGGTCAAAATACTGCTCCAGGGCCGCCAGCGTGGGCTCCAAATAAGGTGTTTTCCCGGCAAGCTGTGTATTCATCACCTTGGCATCAATGATCAGATTATATACCTTTTCACAGGTGGCCAGCTTCGTCCCCTTTGCATCCACAATATCGCCACGCCTGTA
>CAZAMX010000432.1:0-2358 GCA_964486095.1 uncultured Acetatifactor sp.
CTCAGTCTGATCTGCAGCTATTCTCTGTCTTCCTATATTTCCCATCTTGCCTGGCATGCGCAGGCAGCTGTCTGGCGAAATTATACGGAAGCGGATAAATCTATGGAGCCGGTGCGGCCGGAGAACTCCAAATATGCTTTTTATCGTATGTATTTATATCCTGATCTCCCTGCTGTTCAAAAATCCCCTTCCCGGAGTGCCGCTTTTACTGCTCCTGATTGTGTATTCTAATATGGGCGGCAGAAACGCCGATGGCGTATACGGCTTTTACGGGAGACCGCTGGCCGTGATGGTACGGTTCACGGGACAGTTTTTTGATACAGCCGAGCCGCCCCTGCTGCTGCTCAATCAAAGCTTTCTGCTGGCGGCATCCGCTGTCATTCTGCCGATTTCGGTTTGGCTGTGGAAAAGGAGGCGGGTGTAATGCGAAAAGAGCTGAAAATTTCCCTGCCCCTTTACAAAAAAGCCTGTGCGCTGCTCTTTATTGTAATTTTAAGTCTGATCCGCGGCGTGTCGATAAGCTGTGAAATCGGAACTGCCATGGAGCCTGCCCTGGCGATTCTGGCGGCGACACTCTGCGCAGACACTTATGTACAGGAGATCATCTGCAGACGCTCTGAGGTCTGGCGTCTGTATCCGCTGAAAAGAAAGCTCCTGTCCGTAGGCACAAGGCTGCTGATTCAGGAGATTTTTCTCCTGCTGCTGGCGGCGGCAGGCTTTTGCCTGTTTCTTCTCTTGCAAAAGCCCCTCCTGTTCAGCCACATGCAGCCGGGGGCAGGAAGCGAGTTCAGGCAATTTCTTATCTTCCTGGGAGCAATGGCAGTGACGATCACGTTCTGGTCCGTCCTGGCAGCCACCGCTGCCATTATCTTCCGCAATCTGTGGCTTGGAATCAGCGTATGCCTGATTCTGTGGCTTTTGGAAAATTCTTCCTTGGCGAAGAATGTTCTGGGCCCCTGGAATGTTTTTTCTTATACCTTCCGAAATATCACAGACACCGGCGACTTCAGCTGGCTGGCGGGGAAGGGCCTCTGCATCGCCCTCTGCGCCGCAATGCTTCTGCTCCTGCCAACTCTGTTAAAGAAAATCTGTTAAAAAAAGAGGTAATTTATGAGTATTCAAATAAATGATCTGACTGTAACCTTTCGAAATAACATAACTGCCATCGACCATGCCAGCCTGGAAATTCCGGGCGGAATCTTCGGCCTGTTGGGGGAAAACGGCGCCGGAAAAACCACGCTGATGCGGGTACTGACCACCGCACTTGCCCCCACAGGCGGCACGGTAACCTTAGACGGCATCCAGTATCACGAAAAAAATTACAATAAAATTCAGAAGCAGATCGGCTATCTGCCCCAGGAAATCGACTTATATCCCGGTCTGACCGTCCAGGAATGTCTGGAATACATGGGCGCCCTGGCAGATGTTCCAAAGGCTCTCTGCCGGGAGCGCATCGGATATTATCTGGAAAAGACCGACCTGACGGAACAGCGGAAAAAGAAGATGAAACAGCTCTCCGGCGGCATGAAGCGGAGAGTAGGGCTCGTTCAGGCACTCCTGAACGAACCGGCATTTTTAATCATTGACGAGCCTACCACCGGCCTTGACCCGGAGGAACGCATCCGAATCCGCAATCTTTTGGTGGACTTTTCGGAAAAGCGCACCGTCCTGTTTTCCACTCATGTGGTGGAGGACCTGGCCGCCACCTGCAATCAGCTTGCCGTAATGAAAAAGGGGCATTTCCTGTACTCCGGCAGCGTGCAGAACCTGCTGAACCATGCAGACGGCTGCGTATGGGAGTGCACGGTAACAGACCCCGTAAAGGCACGGGACATAGAACAAAAATACCGCGTTTCCTCCAAGCAGCAGCTGGAGAGCGGAATCCGGCTGCGTATCTTAAGCAGGGTAAAGCCCGGCATCGACTGTCGGCCCGCGCCGGTAACGCTGGAAGATGCTTATATGTACCTTCACAGCTATTAAAGCGGTTTCCCTTATATCCTGTTGCTCAGCTCCGCAAACTGCTCCAGGGTCAATGCCTCCCCCCGGATCAGAGGCGGCAGTTCCATCTCTTCCAAGACTGCTGCCACACGCTCCTTCGTAACCCCCGGCTCCGGCGCATTCGTAAGACTGTTGACCAAAGTCTTGCGGCGCTGGCCGAAGGACGCCCTGATGAGGGAAAACATCTTTCTCTCATCCTCCACATGTACGGTTGGCTTCTCATGTCTGGTAAGCCGGATCACCGCACTGCCCACACCGGGCCTGGGCATAAAACAGTTGGGCGGCACATTTGCCACCACCTCCGGCTGTGCATAATACTGTACCGCCAGGGAACGTGCGCCGTACTCCTTGGTGCCGGGC
>CAZAMX010000433.1:0-2341 GCA_964486095.1 uncultured Acetatifactor sp.
TCGGCGTAGTGGAGAAATAGGAGGCTTTTAACTTGAGGCGAGAGGGTAAGGGATTTTATTCATTTTTTGTATTTATACTTTTTATGCTGTCCATTGTTCTGGTTTTCAACATTGTAAATCAGAAAATAGAGGAAGATTATACCAAAGGAGAGCTTTATTCGGATATGGAAGCCTGTAATATTACCTCCGTGCGGATCCGTCTTAACGGAGAGACGCCTACAGGTGTTCTGGAGATCGAGTTAAAGAACGGAGAGAGTAAGACGCTGTATGTGGCCGATGTGGTTGAGATGGAAGAGGTGGTCCGCTCTTACGGCTTTGACCCCATGGTCAGTGATGTGCACAGGCAAAGCTGGGTCCTGACTACCCTGGTGCCCATGCTGGTTGTCATCGTGGTGGGTGTTTTTCTGTTTATGATGATTAATGCCCAAAACGCAGGGGCAAACGCCGGGAATGCCAAGATGATGAATTTCGGCAGGAGCCGGGCCAAAATGTTCAAGGGCGATAAAACCATTTCCTTTGAGCAGGTGGCAGGACTGCGGGAGGAAAAAGAGGATCTTCAGGAGATCGTTGATTTCTTAAAGGAGCCGGGAAAATATAACAAGGTAGGTGCCAGAATCCCTAAGGGTGTGCTGCTTGAGGGGCCTCCCGGAACGGGTAAGACGCTGCTGGCAAAGGCTGTGGCAGGTGAGGCGGGGGTAGCCTTCTTTAGTATTTCCGGTTCCGATTTTGTGGAAATGTATGTGGGTGTGGGAGCATCCAGAGTCAGAGACTTGTTTGAAGAAGCCAAAAAAAATGCGCCCTGCATCGTATTTATTGACGAGATCGATGCCGTGGCAAGACGCCGGGGAACGGGCATGGGCGGCGGCCATGACGAGCGTGAGCAGACATTGAATCAGCTGCTGGTAGAGATGGACGGTTTTGGCGTTAATGAAGGGATCATCGTCATGGCGGCCACAAACAGAGTGGATATTCTTGATCCCGCTATTCTTCGCCCGGGGCGTTTTGACCGTAAGGTGGCAGTATGTACTCCGGATGTGGGAGGCCGGGAGGAAATTTTGAAGGTTCATGCCAGGAATAAGCCCTTGGCCGAGGATGTGGACTTAAAACAGATTGCGCAGACCACGGCAGGGTTTACCGGAGCCGATCTTGAAAATCTTTTAAACGAGGCGGCGATCAACGCGGCGAAGGCCGGTAAGGCATACCTGTGTCAGGAGGACATCCGCAGGGCTTTTGTGAAAGTGGGTATCGGCGCGGAGAAAAAGAGCCGGATTATCTCCGATAAGGAAAAGAAGATTACGGCCTATCACGAATCCGGTCATGCCATTTTGTTACATGTTCTTCCTGATGTGGGTCCGGTATACACAGTATCCATCATTCCCACAGGTCAGGGAGCGGCGGGCTAGACCATGCCGCTGCCGGAGAAGGATGAAATGTTCCTGACCAAGGGGCAGATGCTACAGGATATTATGGTGTCCCTGGGAGGCAGGATTGCGGAGGAGATCATTTTTAAGGATATTACCACGGGTGCTTCCAGTGATATTAAGAGAGCCACGAAGGTTGCAAGGAGAATGGTGACCCGCTTTGGCATGTCCGAAAACATTGGCGTGATCTGCTACGACGATGATGATGACGAGGTGTTTATCGGGCGTGATCTTGCTCATGCGAAATCCCACAGTGAGGCGGTGGCCGGAGAGATTGACCGGGAGGTGAAGGCGATCATCAAGGAATGCTATTCCAGGGCAAAGGTGATTATCATGGAGCATGAGCAGGTGCTGCACAGGTGCGCGGAGCTTTTGCTGGAAAAGGAGAAGATCGGCAGGGAAGAGTTTGAGGCGTTGTTTGCCGGATAAAAAGAGGCAGAAATTGTATATATTGCACAAAACCGTATGAACAAAATTGTGAAATTTGTGAATTTTAGGAATAGTCAAAAGCGATAAGGGATGCTATTATAATATGCGTAACCCCCCCAATACATTGTATAGTTTTTGCTATACCCCTTTATGAAACAATACCTTCTCTAAAAAGGACAGTCACCCCATGGCTGTCCTTTTTACATGCGCATAAAAGGCTATTAAGCAGGATGGCCAATTTTCACGTAACAATATTGTTGACAGGTATCATATTTTATGCTATGATTACCACACATATCTGGGAAACATTTCAGACCATTTCGGTTGACAATCCCTGTATGAAAATGGAATAAGGACATTCCACAAAATATGGCGGATTGCAGGAATGGTGTGACAAGAAAGGATTTATCCTCGCAGGCAATAGGCCGGATGCCGCATTCTACCATGGAAAAATGATAGCAAGAAGCCTGAATTCCGGTATTGATTATGAT
>CAZAMX010000434.1:0-2339 GCA_964486095.1 uncultured Acetatifactor sp.
CAGTTCAATGATATGCAGCTCCCACAGCTCTGTCAGATCTTCGCCCTTTTCATTTCTCAGCCGGTATACGGAATGATAGCTTTTGTCCTCCAGCAGCTTAAAATCCAGAATGCTAATGCTGATGCACTTTCGAAGCCGGCTGTAATCCTGGCCGATCAACAAGTCTTCATCATACATCTTTGCCAGATAAAAAAGCTGTCTTTTCACCCATTGCTGCTGCACTCTGACCTGCAGCTCCACGTTGATTTTTGTGTCGTCGTTCAGCTCCAGCGCAATATCCAGAATTCCCAGAACATCGCTTAAGAACTGCTTTCTGACATTTTCAAAAGCAAACACCTCGTGAAACATATCGTCGTACTTCAAGGAAATAATTTTTGCCGGATTGTTTTTCATTTGCCCTCCTGTCCTGAGCAGGAGAAAATATTCCATCAACCCGGTGTGTTTTACGAAATGTCTCCTGCTTTAAAATTGATGTGATTGAATTAAAAGCATAGACCTTTCGAAAAACAGAAAATGAATGGAACTGATCTTTATATTAGAATTGTTATGCTTTGTCCCTATAATATCATATTTGAATCATTTGTCAAGGGAATTATAGTTTTATGGCAGTTCCTTTTTCTGGTCCTGATAGAGAGCATTACTTATTATTTCGGGAGTATCTCCTGTAAATGCTCCGGCCGCTTCCGCATCTCCCTTAAGCAGCCACATAAACCATGCGGTCACATATCCATCCGCAGCAGAAAGCATGGAGCCATGATCCGTATTCACACGGCGCGCCATGATTTTGCTGCCGGCAATATCATCATAAATGGCTTCCAGCTGCTCGCCCGTGACCACCCAGTCATCTCCACCGCCTGCTCCGGACAGGAGCATAATGGGGGTGTTGATTTTTGTCGCATCATATTTCCATTCCAGATTTTCCGCCAACACCTGATTGGTGGGTGACAGTGCAACAGCAGCCTTGTAAATGTCTTTGTGCTCCTGAATGGTGATGGCATTCAATACGCCCACACCACCCTGACTGTGGCCGGTGATGCCGATATTGTCCAGATCAATCTTGCCGCAGAAGACATTCGTCTTTTCATTTATGAGTCTGCTTTCATTTAATCTGATCAGGTGGCGTACGCACATCTCCGGGGAAAATCCGCTCCAGTCATATTCTTCCTCGGTTCCGATGGCAATAAATCCCCAGGAAGCCATGTGCTTTAGCAGTGCGGAGTATTTGGAAGCCTTGACCCCGCTTCCGTTGACAAATACCACAACGGGGTATTTGTCGTCGGTTTCTTCCAATTCGGCGGGATAGTAGATTTCATATTTCCCAAATCCCTGCAGCACCGGTTCTTCGTAATAGGAAACACCGCAGGTGCCGTTTTTCAGATACGCCGCTTCAATTTCTCCGCCGGTTTGTACCTTTTCTGCGTATGTTTTTACCAGTAAAGGTTTGTGGGACAAGTATACAAGCAGTGCGGTAATCAGAATGATAATGCTGACCAGTACAATCAGGATTATTTTTATCAATTTTTTCATCCTCTTTTATGTTCCTTTCTCCGTGTGTTAACTGTAACAAGTGTACCATAAAAAATGCTGTTTTCAATGCTTCAAGGACGCACTGGTACAAATACAGGGAAATTGTACCAGATGCAGGTTTGTCGTACGGCTTGTATCTATCTGGCAGGTGTGGTACATTTGCTTTATATGATTCGGAGGTATGGAAATGGAGAGAAGGCATCCCGCAAATTTGTTTGTGCGCGACTGCATCACAAAGGCATTGTTCCGGCTGATGAAAAAGAAGGATTACCGTGATATAAGCATATCGGAGCTGGTAAATACCGCGGGTGTCAGCCGGAATTCCTTTTACAGAAATTATCAGTCCAGGGATGATATTCTCCGGCAATATCTGGAGGATAAAACAAGCGCATGGTGGTCTGATTTTATAAGACAGCCGGACAGATATATTCATGTGATTGGGGAAGTGTTTCGGCACCTTCTAAGCATGAAGGAAGAAATTAATCTGATATATGGAGCAGGACTTTCCTGGCTCCTGATGGAGCATATTTTTCTGTGCGGCAGGCAGAGTCTTACCGGAGAAGTGTGCAGTGACTACCGGACAGCTTTTATGTCCGGGGGATTATGGGGGCTGACAAACGAGTGGGTGCTGAGAGACATGAAGGAAACGCCGGATGAAATGGAAAAGCTTTTTACAGATCAGGCAAAAGAAAACAGTGATAAATAAGGTTCCTTATTTTGGGAAGGTGGAGCTTATATGAGAGAAAATATATTTATTGAAGGATTGCAGGGGATGGGACAGTCCACATTGTTACAGAAGATAGCCAGTCACA
>CAZAMX010000435.1:0-2324 GCA_964486095.1 uncultured Acetatifactor sp.
CATCCCGATACGGAAGCACATGTGACCCTGAGCGTTGAGAAGGAGCGCCAGACGATCGAAGTGACGATTCCCGTTAAGGGAAATATCATCCGTTCCGAGCAGGTCAGCAACGATATGTATGTATCCATTGACCTTGTGGAAGAGATTATTGAAAGGCAGTTAAAGAAGTATAAAACCAAAATTGTGGACAAGCAGCAGGCGCCGGGCTCCTTCAGCAAAATGTATGTGGAAAACGATTATATGGACGAAGAAGAGATTAAAATCGTCCGTACGAAGAAATTTGATATAAAGCCCATGTATCCGGAGGATGCCTGCATTCAGATGGAACTGCTGGGGCACAATTTCTTTGTATTTATCAATGCGGATACGGATCAGGTGAATGTAGTGTATAAAAGGAAGGGCGATACCTACGGGCTGATAGAGCCGGAAAGCTAAGGGAAAAGGCAAAGGCGGTGAGCGAATAAGTTCACCGTCCTTTTCATATATTGCAATGATAAAATGCTATCCGGAGCGGTAATGAATAAAAAGAAGAGGGCAAGGTATGTAACCTGCCTGAAAAAGGGGATTCTGGTGGAATGCGTGCTGGTGCTGGCGCTGGCGGCAGCTGTGGCAGGGAAGCAGGGGAGGGCCGAGAGCAGATCGGCTGCAGGCAGTATTGTTCTCTCTGTAGAGGAAGACTACATAAAATGGGTGGACTTTACCGTTTCTTATGATGCACTCTGCAAGGCCTATGACTGGGACGTGAAGACCCATGGGACAGAGCATGAGATCAGCTGGGTGGAGCTGCTGGCCTATACCGCGGCAAAGACCGGGGGCAAGTTTGACAGCAGCGCCTTAAAGACTATGGACAAGGCGGCAAAGAAGCTCTCCGCGGGAGAGGCGGCCTTGGATGAGTTGACGGCGGACTTGAAATATTATGAGTACTACAGAGAGGCATATGACGCGGCCATCGGTGGGCTGGTGGGAGAGTATAAGCGAGAAAGAGAGGAAGGCAGTGGAAAGCCGGGAGGGACGGCGGGAAGCAGCGGAAATGCAGATGCCGGGGATTATGAGACGGTTTACGGGTTGAAAGGGTACTTCCCCATTGCCAGGGGATTCGATTATACTCATTATGACGACTTTGGTGCAGGCAGAAGCTATGGTTATAAAAGGAAACATCTTGGTCATGACATGATGGGACTTGTGGGTACCCCTATCATGGCAGTGGAGTCCGGCGTGGTGGAGGCTTTGGGGTGGAATCAGTACGGGGGCTGGCGTATCGGCATCCGCAGCTTTGACGGAAAGCGGTATTATTACTACGCCCACTTGCGTCAGAACTATCCTTATGCCGAGGGGCTGGCCGAGGGCAGTGTGGTTACGGCAGGAGATGTGATCGGGTATATGGGCCACACCGGTTACAGCGCCAAGGAGAATGTGAACAATATCGACGTGGTACATCTCCACTGGGGGCTGCAGCTGATCTTTGACGAGTCTCAAAAAGAAGGAAATAATGAAATCTGGATTGATCTGTATGCCTTGACCCGGTTTCTGGCGAAGCATACCCAGGCGGCGGCAAAGGTGGAGGGGACAAAGGAGTGGAGGAGGACAACGGATATTGTGGACCCGGCGGTGGAAGCGTATGAGGCGCAGGCTCCGGCGGAAGAGCGGACACCGGCGGGGGAGGATTCTTTAGAGAATAACCATATAGAAGGAAGTGAAACGGAGCAATAGTCAAGGCTGGTTATATGATTTGTGGAACTGCTAAGCTTATCGACAATTCCACAAACAAAATCAGGGCAAATCGAGAAAGGCAGGAACGATTTCGCCCTTATATGCCGGGAACAAAGAGGTTCAAAAGATATGCGTGTTATTGCAGCGCTTTTTCCAATGTGTTATACTTAAAAGGGTTTTTTGACAGGTATGGAATGTTTTTATCTGAACTGTTTGGAACAGAAACTATCTTTGCCGAAAATAACGGCATAGGCTGTTGCAATCTCTATTTTAGCTATGGAAGTAGCCGCACATGTATTTTTACCGTGATAGTGGGGAATATTCTAACCAAAAAAGACACGCAAAATCTTCTGGATGACTGCGTAATATTGAATACTTACAATCATTATTTTGTACAGAAAAAAGATGTTTAAAAGTATTCAGATTGCCTGTGGAATGAAGTGTTATGATAATCGTTTTGAAATGGCCTTGAGGTGCAAAGAAGACATTGTGAATAAAAAAGTACAGTTTATTGATTCATTGATGATTGATGAACTTGTAAGGGCTAACACGAAGGCCGAAAAGGATCTGAAAAGCGCCTTTACTCAAAATTTTTATTTATATAATTTCATATT
>CAZAMX010000436.1:0-2321 GCA_964486095.1 uncultured Acetatifactor sp.
GCGTCCCGCTGTCAAAGCTCTCCAGAATTCCCGCAAACTCTCTGCGCTTATCCACAGGCTTGAAAAGCTTAATCTCCACCTCTTCGCCAAGGCTTGCCTGCAAATGCTTATCCTTTTTTAACGCCCTGCCAAGCCCTGGGCTGCTGACCTCTAAAATATAAGCTTCCGGGATAAAATCCTCCCTGTCCAGTTCGTCGGACAGTGCCCTGCTCACATTCTCACAGTCCTGTATTGTCACGCCCGCCGGCTTGTCAATATAGGCTCTGAGGTAATAATCACTGCCCTCTTTTACATATTCCACATCATAGACAGATACTCCGTTTGCCTCCGCTATGGGTGAGAGCAGCCCTTCCGTCCTCGCCTCATAATCTTCCCTTTTGGACATTTTCCCTCCCATTCCGAAGCATTCTATACTGAGAAACACAAGCAGAATTTGTGATGCTTCTGCACAAATCTGCCTCCCGTTTGGACTCCAACATGCAAGTAAGAGTGGCTCGCACCACTCTTACTCTAGTAATCATCATCACTTACAAACACAGTATAATCCCGAATCATGAAGATGTCAACCTATTTTTAACGGATTTACGGCCCGCCCGCATTAATCTCCAATATTTTATCACATCTTAAAGTTCCATTTTGTTATTATGCTGCTGGCATATCCATTTTGTAAGCGTTATCAAGGCCAAATCTGTCTTTTTTGCTGGACCCTTGTCCAGCCCCAATTTCTCTACACCCTTGCACTTACATATTGTACTGAGAAAGCTACTCCATCAATTCCAGTTCATCCCAATATGGTTCACAGCCAATTTCCTGCATAAACATATTTATACTTTTGCCGCTCCTGTCACTAATTTCCTCTATGCTCTCCCAAACAGTATCACATTCATCACATATATATATTATTTTATTGTTTTTCTTTACTCTTGCTTTTAAAATACTGCCTTGCTCGCAATACGGACAAATCATATTCCTATCCCTGCCTTTCTAAATTATAGCATTATTACATCATTTGCTGCACTTTCTCTTCTTTATGCTTCCGGAAATGCAGATACCAAATTTTGAGTGCCTGTTGTTACGACAACAACAATGGATGTTTCATGACTGTCGCCAATTTCCCGCCCCATATTAATGACATATTTTGTATTTCCATTGCTCTGCGGGATTCCAGCGCCTTTTCTCCCCCATGCTTCATCAATCAAATCTACCAGTTTTTTTATATCTTTTTCTTTAAACACTGAATGTTTAGGTTTTGACGGATCAGCATGCGTATGCTCCAATACATGCTTCAACCTGGTTCCGTGCACTGATCCCATTCCATACACAATCCCGCCAGGGCTGGTATAGCTCTTGTTCTCGTCAATTACCTGAGTAGCTGGTGTTGAGGCCGCCGGGACAGGCGGGGCCGGAGCAGGTGGAGTTGGAACAGGTGGGGCCGAAGCAGGCCAAACTGGTGCCCCTCTCCTTCTTTTCCTCTTTTTCCCCATCTGCACTATCCCGTCCCCGGACTTAAAAACCCCCTGGACCGGCTGATTTGCTCCCGCGTCCGCAGCACGTTCCAGCTTGGGATCCCGATTGACGGGAAGGCCGTTTATGTACCCGTCAGGCTTTACCAGACCTCTTTTTTGCTGGACGACATGCCCCAGCTCATGCTCCAGATACCGCTCCTGGCCGGGGCCGATGTATACCTGGCTTCCCCGGGTATAAGCATACGCGCCAAGCTGTGCAGGCCTGGATGAATTATAATGTACCCTGACGTCTTCAAAGGATAATCCTGAAGCTGTTTCAAACTTCGCCTGAATCGCCTTCGGGATCCCGGTGCGGCCTGAGGGGGCTTCCGCTGCCTTAGGCTGCTTTTTTTCCATCCTGTTGACAGATACCATACTCCCTTCCTTTCCGCCGCAGATGCGGCAATGTATATTTTTCTACATGCTGCCTTGCCGGGGGTATCTGTCCTTTTCATCATAGCATGATCCCCCGGAAAGTCAATGTCAAAGCCCCCGAATCGCGGTCTCGTCCTTACCGGCCTCCAGCTCCAGCGCCTTTTTGATATGCTCCCTGGTGATGCTTCCGCCTTCCCCGCATTCTGCCAGCAGCCCTGCCACCTGGGCCGCTGCCCTGATTCTGGCCGGGCTTAACTCTGCCGCCCGGGCAAGCTCCGCCGCAGAAACATCCTCAGCCAAAGGTGGTCCGTCTTCAAAAGCCTTATCCCACATCCGCTCCCTGTCCTCCCTCTCCAGGTTTCGAAACCGGATAACAAAGCGGATTCTTCTGACAAAGGCATCGTCAAAATGATCCAGCAGATTCGTAGCCAGGATCACGAT
>CAZAMX010000437.1:0-2320 GCA_964486095.1 uncultured Acetatifactor sp.
GCACCCTGACCCGTGAGGATCTTGCCAGCCGCGAACTGAAAATACGCGAACTCGCTTATGGCCCGGAAAAAGCAAAAACCCTGTTCCGCGATATGATGCGGCAGGCAAATTTTGAATTCGGATTTGAAGCGGAGGACATTCCTCTCATGATCGAGGCCATCCCTTTGAATGCCGAATGTATTGTACTGATTATTACCAAGGTAGAGGATCCGGAAGAACTGGATACCCGTTTTTCACGCTTTGCTCCCTCTGTCACGGAAGACGAAGATGACGAATATGGCACCGGAGACACAGATGAGGTGATGGACTTGTTCCGCAGGCTCCATACCGCTCCGCCTGAAGCGGACACCCAAAACAGCCCGCAGGACTCCGCAAATCCTGCGGAAACTGTCTTTTCCCGAATCTTTCTTCTGAATTCTCTCCGTCAGGCCATGGATGCCTGCCGGCTGATTGCCGCAAACTATACCGGTATCAGTTCCCTTTATAAGGATCATTCCGAACAGCGGTATTATCTGATCCTAACGTCGAATGCCGGACCTGGAGAAGACTTTGACAAAGCCTGCAACATCCTGTCGGAATATGGCACGCTGCAGCGCAGCTTTTCCGCCGGTGAAAGTTATCTGGCAGAACACTGTGAGGTACTGATCCCCCGGGATGCGGTGCATATTCTGGGAAACAGCGGAAAATAACAGCGAAAAAAGGGCTGTGAAAGCCGGAGTTTACAACTCCTGTTTTTTCACAGCCCCTTGCTTTTTCTAAAGCTCTTCGATGGCCTTCATCAGCTCGTCAATGTCAATGCCATGCACCATAGCCGCTTCCTCCAAGGATTCACCCTGGGCGGAGGGGCAGCCCAGGCAGTGCATTCCCGCATCCATCAGCACCGGTGCAACATCCGGCTTTGTGCGCAGGATCTCACCAATGGTCATCTCCTTTGTAATTCCGCTCATATTTACTCTCTCCTTTCCTGATCGTAACAGTTTAAGCCGCGGCCGATACATAAATCAGCCGCATACTGATTATACTGGAATATAGTCAGTATAAATGATTCCCCAAAATTTGACAAGCTATTCTTAACCGCGCCTTAAGCATGTATCCTTCTCCCTGCTTTTGCATTCAAATCACCGCGCAGATGTTATTCCAACATCATGTTTCATAACTTTTCTGTGGTGCGATTTGCCTTGGCGTTATAGGCTGCGAATTTAAATATGTGACAAGTAATTATTTACATCGCCGTCAGAACATGTTATTATTGGTTTATACTAATTAAAGGAGGTCTTCTTATGAAAAGTAAAATTTTAAGAGCAGTTTCTGTGGTTATGCTTTCTGCCTTTTTAACAGTAACTGCGGTACCATGTTCGACCAGGGCTGCTGACAGCGTGGACCCGAATACCTGTAGGCATCTTAATGTCACCGAAACACAAGTAGATATATCTTACCCCAATGCCCTTGAAAATTCACATCAAGTTAAAGCCGTGTATGACAGAACATGTAACATTTGTGGAACTACAGAGCGGGTAACCCGTATCTACAGCGAGAGTCATTCGTTTGGAGCAAACAGAAGATGTACTAAATGCGGTTACTACGCTCATTGACTCGCACAACAATACAAAAGCCGGGGACAGACTCTCCGGCTTTTGTTCATTGCAAAGGAATGAGTATAAACTGCAACATTATTCCTCCATAATCGCAAAATCAAAACCGGAAAGAGGATCACTGAATGAAAAAACAATTCGGAAAATTCCATAAAATCCCGGCTGCCGGGCTGGCGGTACTGCTTTTATGCTGCACACTGTCTGCAGGCTGCGGCAAATATGAGCAAACGGCACCGCTGCCGGAGCCGACAAGTGAACTGCCGCAAGGTACGGAGTCTTCGGAATCGGCTGCACTTCCCGAAGCAACGGAATCTGCAGGAGAGGCAGCGCCGGAGGACCAGGCCGCGGCTTTCTGCTTTGACCCGGATTTATCTTGGTTCGTATATAGTGATAAGATGATTTTTGTAGACGAGGACCAGGCCAGGGAGCAGGGGCGCGGCCTTCTCACCCTGCAGGTTTCGGGCAGCGACAGCAGAATAAAAAATTCCGTAGATTACTTTAACAGCCATAACGACGATTATTATATCATCCTTCAGAGCATTGACTATGGAGAAGCTCTGGGAACCTGCCGCGAGCTTACGCTGGTTGAACTGAACGCAGGCAGGGGGCCGGACATTTTCATCGGGGATACTTTTCTCACCGTTACTCAGAGCATTCTGGATCAGGGCATCCTGATGGACCTGGCCCCTCTGCTGGACGGCCTGGAGGTTACCGATGATAACTACTTT
>CAZAMX010000438.1:0-2313 GCA_964486095.1 uncultured Acetatifactor sp.
TGCTGTCAGGCCTATGATACCGCAGGACCACAGTCCCGCGGAGGTGGTCAGCCCCTTGATCTGGTTCCGGGAACTGAACAAAATAGAATTCCCGCTGAGCATGGCAATACTGATTACGGACGCCGCCGACAAAAAAGGAAATTTCACAGGCGTTTCCTGCATCAAAAACAAATCCAGCAGCATCACAAGCGCCGCCGAAAAGGAGACCAGGATAAACGTTCTTAACCCTGCGGAGTGCCGCTTGCTGGCACGCTCACAGCCGATCACCGCGGCAAACAAAACGGCAATGGTCAGCCTTAAAGCTACCGATCCGATTCCTATGTCGCTGGCCCACTCCCCCAGCCATTTTGCTAACGGGTCATAGATTATCTCGTTCATGTTCCAAACCTCCTATCTGCCATATGGGAATGCCGCATCATGGCATACTGTTCCTCCGCAGCCTCCGTAAAGGCAAGCTCTTCCTCTGACGGTGCGTTCAGATGCCCGGGCAGCTCCTTCTGAATCGCCTGAATCCGCTGGATCAGCAGCTCCACCTCGCTCAGCTTCTTCTCCGGAGGCACCGTAATCTCCGGCGTCAGATCCTCCAATTCATCGGAATAGGATTTCGAAAGATACAGGGAAAGCTTGGCACAGGCCGGGCCGATCAGCTCATATAAAACACTGGAGGCCAGAATAATGGTCTGCAGGGCGCTGCCCGTCTCTCCTCCCAGGGTTCTTGCTCCCAGCGCTGCAAGCCCTATGGCCACTCCTGCCTGAGGAATCAGCGCAAGCCCCAAGAAATTTCGCACTTCCTTCTTTTTCTTTACCAGCAGGCAGCCCAGAAAGGCCCCGCTGTATTTTCCGAGAATGCGAACCAGAAAGTAAAGGATGCCCACCACCGCCAGGGGAACCGCCCCCACAGAAACAGAGCTGTCAACCAGAGCATCCAGCTTAAAGCTTAAGCCGGAGCGGACAAAAAACAACAGCAGAATTGGCGGGCTGAAATAATTCAGCTGCTTGAACAGCTTATCATCTTCCGTAATATTAATGTAAACCATCCCCATGGACATGCAGCCCAGCAGGGGTGACACATCCAACAGGGCGCAGATCCCGCAAAAGGCAAACAGGGTAGCCACGGATATGATCAGGCGGTTGTCCGTGGAACGCTTCTTGGGCATCAAAAGCTTCATCAGGCCGCCAAACAGACCGCCCAGCAGAAGCACCCCCAAATTCATCAAAATCGGCTGTATGATACTCACAGCGCTGAATCTTCCCGTCTTTGCAGCCAGTGCCACGGAAATGGCAATACTGTAGGCGATCAGTCCCACCACGTCATCCAGTGCCACCACCTGCAGCAGGGTATCCACAAAGTCTCCTTTTGCCCCTGTCTGCCGTATGGTCATCACTGTAGACGCCGGAGCCGTAGCCGCCGCCAGAGCCGCCAGAACAATGGAAAAGGTCAGATCCAGACGCAGCAGGAAAAAGGTGGCCACAAAGATCAGCGCCGATGCCATAAGAGATTCCAGCACCGTGATGACCACCACCTTCAGACCGTTCTTCTTTAATACGGAAACCCGGAAAAACTCTCCTGTACCGAAAGCGATAAATGCCAGGGCTATATCGGCAATAAAATCCATCCCCTCCACAAGGGCAGGCGGTACAATCTTAAAGCAATAAGGCCCCAGCAGGATCCCCGCCACTATGTAGGCCGTAACGTTTGGCAGATGTAGCTTCTTGGTGATACGGGTCATGGCATACCCGGAAAACAGCATAAACGCCACGGAAATAATAATCGCGGCTACCCCTGACGAATCCTGCAGCTTATCATAAAATAAATCCAGCATACCCTCCCCCTTTTCCCCATATCTCTTGTATAATAATATAATATATGTTACACTATTTCTGTAATAAAGTAAAATTATGTTTTTTAAAATTATAATAAATTTTTCGAATAGATAAAGGAGACAATATGATAGATTCCAAGTTTGAAACCCTGCTGGCCGTTGCTGAATTAAAGAACTTTACCCGGGCTGCAGAAGCCCTTTCCCTGACCCAGCCTGCTGTCAGCCATCACATCAGTCAGTTGGAGAAAGCTTACGGCGAGCAGCTTTTCGTGCGCAAGAAAAACGGCTTAATGCTGACAAAGGAAGGGGAAATTATCGTAAAATACGCAAAGAGGATCAAAGCGTTAGATTCCCAGATGCGGGCGGAAATTGCAGACGCCAAGCGGGATTTGAACAAAATCCGGGTGGGCGTGACCCATACCTCCGAAAGCAACCTGATGATCGAGGTACTTGCCAGATACAGCAATGAAAATCCAAACATAAGTATTAC
>CAZAMX010000439.1:0-2304 GCA_964486095.1 uncultured Acetatifactor sp.
GGTGAAACTTTTTCAGCTCTTCCTCAAAATTTATCATCTCTTAAAAGCTCCTTTATCTCGCCTGCCAGATACAGGCTGCCCGCAATATAGATACGCTCGTCCTGCTTCCGGCTATGTAACAGTTCACAAAAGGCCGTGGATACATTGTCATATAATTCATACCGGCAGCCGGGATACCGTGCAAAAAGCCCGTCTAAGGTCTTACGTGAGACTGACCTTCCCGTCTGCATGTGCGCCCCTGCAATCCGGTCAAACAGCCCCGATCCCACCAGTTCTTCCGCCTTGCGCCCGTAATCCTTATCCTCTACCACGCCAAACAGCAGAGCCCTGGGGCCGGTATGGCCGTCCGCCGCCACAGTCTCCAAAAAAGCCCTCACCCCGTCCTCATTATGAGCGCCGTCCACATAAACCTCCGGCAGCACCTCTTCCATGCGGCCGGCCCAAAAACAGTCTCCAATCCCCTGTTTCATCCGGGCTTTTGTGATCGTTGTACCGCCGTCCAGTACCTCAAGCGCCCGCACCGCCAGCGCCGCGTTTTCCATCTGATATGCGGCAATGGTGTGCAAAGTAAGGGTAATATAACTATAATACTCAGTGTGCAAAGAAAAATCAATGCTTTTATTTTGAAAACCCAAAAAGCGATAGTCCTTTTTCGACACGGGATAGGTCTTTACGCCAAGTTCTGCCGCTTTTTGCTCAAAAACCCTGCTGACAGACTCACTGGTATCCCAATAAACTGCCGGTGCTCCCGCCTGCATGATGCAGGCCTTTTCCCCCGCAATCTTCTCCACCGTATCTCCCAGATATTTCACATGATCCAGGCTGATATGGGTAATCACCGCCAGCTCCTTCTTCGCCACGGAATTGGTAGCGTCCAGCCTTCCTCCCAGCCCGGTTTCCAAAATGCAGAAGTCCGGCTTTTTATCCGGGAAGATTACCATGGCCATAAAAAAGAGGTATTCAAAGTAAGTGGGGTGATAGCAGGACCGGGCAGTCTGCAAATCGGCGGCAGGCTCCGGGGCCGCCCCTTCCTCCGGCAATTCCAGCATATCATACACCCTTAAGAATCCCTGCAGGAACTCTTTTTCGGAAATCATCTCTCCGTCCACCGTAAAGCGCTCCCGTATATCCACAAGGTGGGGCGAGGTAAACAGGGCTACCCTGTACCCCGCCGCCTGCAAAACGGAGCTGATGTACGCACAGACAGAACCCTTGCCGTTGGTGCCCGCCACATGGATGATCCGCATCTGCCTGTCCGGGTCCCCCAGCCGGTGAAGAAAGGCTTTGGTGTCCTCCATGGTGTTTTTGGAGGTAAAGCGGGGAATGCTGTTAATATAGTTTTCCGCCTCTTCAAAGGAAGCAATGGACTGTTTCTGCATCATGATCCTCATTTTCTTCATTTATCCAAGCTGTGCCAGCCTGGTTTCCACCTGCTCCATCATCCGGGTGTATTTTGTCAGCTTCTCTTTTTCCTCTGCAATCTTGGATTCCGGGGCCTTGGAAATAAACCGCTCGTTGGAAAGCATACCGTTCACCCGGGCAAGCTCACCTTCCAGGCGCTTCTTTTCCTTTTTCAGCCGCTCAACCTCCTGGGCAATATCCACCAGCTCCGCAAAGGGAATATACAGAGTCGCGCCGGGGATCACTACACTCACCGCATCCTGAGCAATTCCGGACTTATCCTTTTGTATGGTAACGTCACTGGCATAAGCCAAAGAGGCAAAGAACAGCTTCCCTTCTGTAAAAGTATGCAAAATTCCCTGATCCTCACTGACCACATACACTGCCGCCCTGCGGGAAGGAGCCACGTTCATTTCATTTCTCACATTACGGATCCCTCTCACGGCCTCCTTGATAATTTCAATATCCTTCTCTTCCTTTGCAAAAGCCCGATCCTCCCGGTACTTGGGCCAGGCGCTGATCATGATGGATTCCTCTTCCGATGATATGGCTTCTCCACAGGCATCCTCTTCCATACTGCGGATGGTACAGTAAATTTCCTCGGTGATAAAGGGCATATATGGATGCAGCAGCTTCAGGGCGTCGATCAGGACGGTCTTTAAAGTCCAAAGTGCCGCATTCTGGCTGGCCGCATCATCGGTATCATACAGCCTGGGCTTTACCATCTCGATATACCAGTCGCAGAATTCGTCCCAGATAAAATCATAAACCTTCTGCACGGCAATCCCCAGCTCAAAGCTCTCCATATTGTCCGTCACTTCCCTGACCAGGGTATTTAATTTGGAAAGAATCCACTTGTCTACCGGCTGCAGCTGTGTAAGCCCCGGCTCCGTCACCTGCTTG
>CAZAMX010000440.1:0-2298 GCA_964486095.1 uncultured Acetatifactor sp.
GCAAGGGGCTTTAAGAATAGGATTCCCAGAGCTCCTGCGATAACGCCTGTAAAAAAAGCCGTAAAAAAGCCCACTGCCGCCATACGGTTTGATTCCTCAAATTCTCCTGCTCCCAGCTTCCGGGAAATGAAATTACCGGAGCCATGACCAAAGAAAAAACCAAAAGCCTGAATAAAAGCCATCACCGCAAAAACTACACCCACTGCTGCCGTGGCCTGGGTATTCAACTTTCCCACAAAAAAGGTGTCCACCATATTATAAAAGGAAGTCACCAGCATGCTGATCACGGTAGGCACCGCCATCTGACAGACCAGATGGGGCACCGGCTCGCTCAGCATATAGTCCACCTTCTCCTGCTGATCCATACTGCGCACGTTCATATCTATACCCCCTGCCCGCTTCAGCGGGCATACCAATCAATATTTGGAAGTTTACTTCCAAACTTATCCCCCGTTTATGCTCCCATGCCAGCTCTTGGAGACGCTGTCGTCATTCCGCTTCTACCCGGATCAGCTCCCTGCACCGATTCAGGGCCGCATACAGCTCCTGCTTTCTGGGCATGGCAAGATTGCCTGGAAGGGAGCCTGCGTCGCCGCCCTCTCCGCCTCTTCCCTGGCTGCTTCCGCAGAAAGCGCTAAAGCCCTTCTCCCCGATACGGTTATACATATTCTCCACCGCCTGGCTCAATGTCCGTTTCCCGTCAAAATCATGAAGTTTCATATGCTTAATCATATATGACAGTGCTGTCACCTGTTCCGAATCCACCAACTGCTCAACATACCGCAGGTCCACCTCTTCCCGATTGATGGAAAAGCCGTCACATCCGTCCGTCCTCATCTTGATACGGTCATCCTTGGCAAAAGCGGCATCCCTTTTCACCACCCGGCCATAATCCGGCTTTGCCGACTTGTCGGCAGCTCCCAGGATATACGGATAATTCTTCGCTTCCTTTTTGGCAAATTCCGTAATTTCCACAGGCTGATATTTGTTCATCTGCACAATACAGTCCGACTTGTGAAAATAAGAGCCGCAGCTGCCTGCCACCAGTATGGTGGAAATGCCGTAGTCCTCATACAGCTCCCGCACCTTGTCAATAAAGGGAATGATGGGCTCCACATCCCGACTCACTACACGCTGCATCAGTTCGTCACGAATCATGAAGTTTGTGGCACTGGTGTCCTCGTCGATTAAAAACAGGCCTGCTCCCGCCTCCATGGCTTCCACCGTGTTTGCCGCCTGGGAGGTACTGCCGCTGGCGTCTTCTGTGTAAAAGCATTTCGTATCCCTGCCATTTGGCAGATTGCGGATGAACATGGAAATATCTGTCTTCTGAATACTCCTGCCGTCCTCCGCCCGCAGTTTCATGGCTGTATCATAAGTAATTACATACTCTCTGCCGTCCCCGGCAATATGATTATAGACCCCCAGCTCAAGGGCTTCCAGCAAAGTGGACTTGCCATGATAGCCGCCGCCTACGATCAACGTCACGCCTTTTCTGATCCCCATTCCCGTCAGCTTCCCGCCATGAGGCAGCTCCAGGACCTCTTCCATGGACTTCGGACTTTGAAAAGCCACCGCTTCCTTCATGGGCAGAGAGGATACCCCTGACTTTCTGGGCAAAATGGCACCATTTGCCACAAACGCCACCAGATCCCTTTTTTTCAGTTCCTCCCGAATATACTGTTGATCGTCCGCCAGGAACAAAACCTTCTCCAGACTGTCCTTAGGACAGGTGGAGGATAACAGCGTCTGCCTTACACACAAGGGCAGGAAATCGAACAAAATCTTACTCAGCTCCCCTGCATTAATGGTACGCCCGTTAGCAGGAAAGCCAATCTCCATGCGAACCGTCAATTCTCCGTTTGCAGGATTCACTGTACAGGCACTGCGCTCCAGGATTTCCTGGCCCGGGTGGCTGATGCCCAAAAGGCCGCTTTTGCCGGACCCCTTTGCCTTGAAGGAATAGTCCTTGATCTTTACCGCCATCCTCCGCAGCAGAAAATCCTGAAAAGCAATCTTCCTGACATTACTGTCATAACACTTTCCGTCAAACCCGGCCACCTTTCCCGGCACGATAATGCTGACCTTGGAGGGCGCTGCGAAGGGGTCTCCCTGCACATGGTCTATAGATAGCACATATTGCTGGAACTGATATTTTCCTCTTGTGTCCTTGTATGCGGGATAGCTCTTATGGTCTATCTGCCGCAGGAGGGTCTGTAGTTCTGCCGCTGTTTTCATTTTCTGATTCCGCCTTTCCTTCACATAGCGGCATGGAGCCGCCGCTGAATTTTACCCTAC
>CAZAMX010000441.1:0-2293 GCA_964486095.1 uncultured Acetatifactor sp.
GGATCACGTCGGTATCTCCGCGGCATTCCAGCAGTGTCTTCAAATCCTCCACAGACACAATCCCTTTTTCCAGCAGCCCCAGCACCTCGTCCAAAATCAGCAGGTCACACTCCCCCGTTGCCAATACCTTACGGGCATAGTTCATGCCGTTATGGATATTGCCGATTTCCTCCGCCTTGCGCTCTTCCGACAGCTCTTCATAATTTTCATCGGACTTTTCAAAACGGAACAGCTTGATCTCCGGCTCCATCCTTCTTAAAAAATCGGAATTTTCCTGTCCCTTACCCTTTAAAAACTGGAGGATCACAACATGCTTTCCCTCCACTGCCGCCTGAACGGCTCTTCCGATGGCGGCAGGTGATTTTCCCCTTCCGTCGCCGGCATAAATATATATCAAACCCTTTGCCATAATCATCATACCTTTCCGCGGCCTGCGCACACGGGCCGCAGGTACACCCGCCGTATGTTCTTATCCATGTAAGAATATCACACTTTCCTGAATTTGGCAAATATGTATCAGTTTTCTTCCTCCATTCTTTCCAGCTTGCTCACCGAGACCTCAAACGCCACTCTTCTCTCCACATTTTCCTCATCCAGCTTCTTCATATATTCACGGCTCTGAATGCGGCCCCACACCGCACAGCGCTCTCCCACGCCAAAGCCGCTGGCATATCGGGCGTTCCTTCCCCAGCAGATGCAGGGAATATAGTCCGACTTGCCGTATGGCCTGTTCACCGCAAGCAGAAGATCGGCAATCTCCCTTCCCAGAGGTGTTTTGCGATATATGGGTTCCTTACAGATATATCCGTCCAGAAAAATCTGATTTGTCTTGGAGCTTTCCTCCATCTCTTCAATAAAGCTTACCTCTCTGGCAAAAACGGAAAGCACCAGCCTGTTTTTGCGCTCTTCATGGCGGTTATAAGAGCGGAACTGGCCGTTGATGCAAATCAGCTCACCCACATAATCCGCCGTCACATCCATCAGCCGCTCCGACACCATGACCGGAATAATGTCAAAGCTCTCGCTGAGCCGCTTGCATCTGATGTCCACCATGTAAAATCCTTCCCCGTAGATCTCGTGGCTGTAAGAAAAACCGCTGACGATCTCCCCCATCACCGTTACCTGATTGTTTTCAATTACCTTATCTGTCATTTTTGTTCTCCCTTCTTACTTCAAGACTTTTTCCGGTAACACCACATAAAGGTGGTACAAACCTTCAAGTGGATACTACTATTTATACAATAAAGTCAGGTCTTTTAGTACTGCTTTTCATCGCGTAATTCTACCGTATTCCGCGCTATTCTGCTCTTTTTTCGCATAGATTTCGCTTTTTCGCCGGCCTTTGGATAAATAAGCGGCTGCTTTAAACGAAGATTCTTTAGGATACTTGCGCCCTACTGCGAAAAGTGCTATACTGTTACGGTTTGAAAATTGTGGTTTATATTGATAAGGAAATGAGGCTGAAATCAGAAGATGAAACAAAAAAGAGAAGACGTTAGAAATGTGGCGATCATCGCCCATGTTGACCACGGCAAGACAACCCTGGTGGATGAACTTTTAAAACAGAGCGGCGTATTCCGGGAAGGCCAGGAAGTAGCGGAACGAGTAATGGACTCCAACGACATTGAACGCGAACGGGGAATTACCATCCTCTCCAAGAATACCGCCGTCATGTATAAAAATACCAAGATCAATATTATCGACACCCCCGGCCACGCGGATTTCGGCGGCGAGGTGGAGCGCGTGCTGAAAATGGTAAACGGTGTTATCCTTGTGGTAGACGCTTTCGAGGGCGCCATGCCCCAGACAAAATTTGTACTGCGGAAGGCCCTGGAGCTGAAGCTCCCCGTGATCGTATGTATCAACAAAATAGACCGTCCCGAAGCAAGGCCGGACGAGGTGGTGGAAGAGGTTTTGGAGCTGTTCCTGGAGCTGGACGCAGACGATGCCCAGCTGGACTGCCCCTTTGTATTTGCTTCCGCCAAGACCGGCGTTGCCTCCATGGAAGCAGATCAGCCCGGCACCAGCATGGAACCGCTGTTCGAGACAATCTTAAGCTATATCCCCGCTCCCGAAGGCGATCCCGACGAGGGTACTCAGGTGCTCATCAGCACCATTGATTATAACGAATATGTGGGACGTATCGGCGTAGGAAAGGTAGACAACGGCATCATCAAGGTAAATCAGGATGTGGTCATCTGTAACCATCACGAGCCGGACAAGCAGGTAAAGGTCAAGGTCAGCAAGCTCTATGAGTTTGACGGCTTAAACAAGGTGGAGGTGAAAGAAGCAG
>CAZAMX010000442.1:0-1013 GCA_964486095.1 uncultured Acetatifactor sp.
GCTCCTTTTACAAGAATGCGGGCTTTACCGGAGTGCGCTTAGGGTTTACCGTGGTCCCCAAGGATCTGAAATGCGTCGGTGTATCGCTGCATTCCCTGTGGGCAAGACGTCATGGGACCAAGTACAATGGGGCCCCCTATATTGTACAGCGGGCCGGAGAGGCGGTTTATTCTCCCGAGGGGAAGGCGCAGCTAAGGGATCAGGTGGCATATTACATGGGGAATGCCCGATATATATATGACGGTTTAAAAGAGGCAGGGTATACCGTTTCCGGCGGAACCAATGCACCCTACATCTGGCTGAAGGTGCCAAAGGGCATGACCAGCTGGGAGTTCTTTGACTATCTGCTGGAAGAGGTAAACGTGGTGGGGACTCCCGGCTCCGGCTTTGGCCCCAGCGGAGAAGGATATTTCAGGCTGACTGCTTTCGGCAGCCGGGAAAATACAATGGAGGCGGTTGACCGGATCAAAAGATTGGGGTAATATGAGGGCAGTGGGCAGGTTCGTAAGTGTAATGAACGGGAATGTATTGCTTTTGGAGGCGGAAGGAGCCGGGCATGGAAAACGGAGTGGAAGAAAAAAGAATGGTGCATTATGAGCTGTTGCTCATTCTGGCAGCCTTCAGCGTGGTTATGCTGCACAGCAGCGCGCAGTTTTGGTATACTCTGGATATAAACAGCAGGGAATGGATGATTGCAAATTCCTATGATGCGCTGTTTCGGTTTGGAGTCCCTGTCTTTGTTATGCTCAGCGGAGCTATATTTCTGCCCAGGCAGCGGGAGCTTAAAATAAAGAGGCTGTATACCCATAATATTTTCCGGATGGCGACTATTTTTGTTTTTTGGTCTGCCGTGTACGGTTTAAAAGACTGCGTTAATTTCGATTTTACGCAGACAGGCTGGAAGGATGTGGCTAAGGAAATGATTCTGGGCCGATACCATCTTTGGTTTCTGCCCATGATTGCAGGTCTTTATATGCTTCTTCCCATTCTTCGTATCTGGGTGCAGAATGCGG
>CAZAMX010000442.1:1023-2277 GCA_964486095.1 uncultured Acetatifactor sp.
AGAAAAAATCTGGAGTATTTTCTGGCCCTGTTTTTTGCGCTGCAGATTTTATGCGGAACCATGAAGTCTTTATTTTCGTCCACTTATCTGCACTATGTGCTGGAGCTGCTGAAGGTGGATCTGGTCTGCGGATACGCAGGATATTTTGTGCTTGGATATTATGTGGCTCATATTGGAATCCCATCCAAATATCATAAAATGATATATTTCAGCGTAATTCCGGCAGCCGTTTTGAATGTGGTGATGGGAAATTATCTGTCCCGTCGGGCCGGTGAGCCCAAAGGGGATATTTATGACAGCTTCGGACTGTTTACATTTTGCATTGTGCTGGCCTGTTTCCTGTTTTTTACGGAAGTGATGGGAAAAATTCATTATTCCGCCAAAGTATCGGCAATTATCAGGGAAGTATCCGGGGGAACGCTGGGAGTGTACGTGATGCACGTGGGCCTGATGGAGGTTTTGGAGGCTCACGGAATCCACAGTATGATGGTGCCCAATATTGTGGGAATTCCCATATATGCCTTTTTTTGCTTTGTCATTTGTCTGGCTGTTGCATCTGTGCTGAGAAGGGTGCCGCTTTTGGGAAAGTATATTTGTTAAAATAATTCTTGCAAAACTGGAAAAAATATGATACTGTTTTAAAATCAAAATGCGATGAAAGAGACTCTTGCCAGGGAAAACGACAGGAAGACGGCGTCACCGACTGAGAGCGCTGTCAGTAAGAAGCGGCAAAGGGAACGCTCCGGAGCAGGCTGTTTGAGCATAAAACGGTCATGAGTAAGGTGTTACGAATCCACGGACCGAAAGAGTGAGGGCAGCACGCAGGCATGCGTTATGTGCAAAAGAGGATAGACCGGTATGGTTTATCAATGCGGGTGGTACCGCGGATAGGTTAAGCTTATTCGTCCCGGGATGCAGGGAACTGCGTCCCGGGACTTTTTGTATGAAGAGGATCGCTGTCAGTGTAAGCTGCTATCAGGGTAATCCCGTGGGGAAGAGCGGCCCGCTTAAGACAGGGCAGAATGGGGGCATGATTATGGAAATGAAAAACTGCTACAGGGACATTACGGTGAAGGAGATCGGAGAAGAGCATATCGGACAGACACTGAGGGTCGCAGGCTGGGTGGAGAATATACGGGATCATGGCGGTGTTTCCTTTATTGACCTGCGGGATATGTACGGCGTGCTGCAGGTGGTGATACGAAAAGCGGAGATGCTTAAGGGGCTTGTGAAGGAAACCTGTATTACAGTCAG
>CAZAMX010000443.1:0-2258 GCA_964486095.1 uncultured Acetatifactor sp.
AGACGGTAAGAGTCCTGGTATTTGCCAAGGGCGACAAGGTAAACGAGGCGGAAGCTGCCGGAGCGGATTATGTTGGCGGCGAAGAGCTGATCCCCAAGATCCAGAATGACGGATGGCTTGATTTTGACGTTGTGGTGGCAACACCCGACATGATGGGCGTTGTGGGACGTCTTGGTAAGGTTTTGGGTCCCAAGGGACTGATGCCCAACCCCAAGGCAGGCACGGTTACCATGGATGTAACCAAGGCCGTAAACGACATCAAGGCAGGTAAGATCGAGTACAGACTTGACAAGACCAATATCGTGCATGTTCCCGTAGGCAAGGCATCCTTTACCGAGGAAGCCCTTCAGGAGAACTTCAACGCCTTGATGGATGCGATCATCAAGGCAAGACCCAGCGCTTTGAAGGGCCAGTATTTGAGAAGCATTACCCTGTCCAGCACCATGGGCCCCGGGGTGAAGGTAAATACCTTGAAGTTCTAAACAGGTTCAAACAAAAATAAAAAATGGCTGTCGCAGTAAGCGTCTCATGTCACATGAAACGGCTTAGGGCGGCAGCCTTATTTGTGTTATTTTACTTCATATACATAGATGTTATACCAGCTGCCCTCTGTCTCAAAGGGCTCTTCTCTCAGAAGCTCCAGGCCCAGCTCCGCAGCGTTCAGGATCCAGGTGGCGGAAAAAACATAGTCACAGCCCAGACTTTTAAGCTTTTCGGTGTTGAGGGCTAAATCGTGAAAGCCGCAGTTCCATTTTTTCTCCAGGGTATAATAGGTGGAATGCTCTGCGGTGGTAATGTAACAGCGGTTTCCCCAGTTATCAAAGTAGAGTCGGATATAGTCGTTTTTTGCCAGTTCATCAGCCATGATCTCCCGGAAAGTATGCTTATAGGACAAGGGATAATTGTTGGAGTATCCGTCCAGACAATAAAATCCGTTGTAAACCGCAGCAGCGGGATAAATACCCAGGCTGACCACGCGGTAGTCCTCCTTGGGCCGTGCGATGGTCCGGTCGATTTGCCGGAAGATGTCGGCGGCATAGAATTGCTCCCAGTCAAGAGCATAATAGTTTCCGCCCTTTAGCAGCTTGGAAAGGTTGAGCTTCAGAGGGGAATGGGAAAGGATGGTAAGGCTGTACAGGGCAAAGACCAGAAAGACAGACAAAAGCCGAAGCAGGCGGGAATGCTTCGTCCTTAAGCTGCCGGCAGGATATAAGGCGAAAAGCAGATACCCTGCAAGTACGCACCATGCCGTAGGCAGGAGCCACGCGATTCTGCTCATATTAAAGCCTGACAGCGCGCCGGGCGCCGAATTGCGCAGCCGAACGGCTAAAGGGGTGTTATAAAGGGCGCAGAGAGTACAGATCAAAAGGATGAAGCACAGTATTCCGGCGGCCTTGCCCAGGCAGCTGCGCAGATGGCGGGAATCCGCCTCGTTATGCCGGAGCTTTGCGGCTGCCAGCAGCAACAGGCAAAGAACGGCCAGCGGCAATAGAACTGCGTGCCAGGATTCGGCATAGCTTGTCCCGGGATAAAATAATTGCCGAAAGGATGCAAAAAAGCTTTGCGGCGTATATACTACCTCCGATTTATGGCTGATCTGTCCGGGAGCAGGAAACAGAATTTGGCGGATAAGAGACAGATTGCTGATCAGGTAACCGGCGGCGAGGACGGCAAGGGCCAGCCAGATCCGCCAGGGCGGTGCTGTCTTTTTCTTCAATGCGCGGACGGTCAGGTACAGGGCAGCAATGCCAAGGGTCAGCAGGCAGGCAAAACCGACCAGTACCAGAGAAGAACACAGGCTGTACAGGAAGATTGCTGCCAGGGGGAGTAAGCGGCGGCGGAGCCTGCCGCGTGAAACCGGGCCTTCTTCACTGTACAGAGAAAGAATGCTGTATACCAGCAGGGGCTGTCCGGGGATGCAGAGGCCATATACCGGATAAAAAGGAAGCTGCATGAATATAGCGGCCGAGATCAAGGCAATCAAAGGCGTTGACGTAAGCCTGCGGAGCAAAAGGTACATGCCAAGAAAGCCAACGACAAGAATGATCCATTGAGAAATCATAAAAGCGGCAAAGGGTTCCAAAACCATGTAAAATAACACAAACAGAGGCGCAGGAGGGATTGCGCCGGTAGCAGGCAGTCCGTTTAAGAGTTCGGGATAAACTCTCACATCCGTAAAAAAGTATTTGGCGGACAATATATAACTCAAACTTCCCACATCAAAAATGGGATTCGCACCTTGAAAAATCAATACTTTA
>CAZAMX010000444.1:0-2257 GCA_964486095.1 uncultured Acetatifactor sp.
CAATAAATAATATTATCATGTACTACGTGGGCGTAGAAGACTGGCTGATCTTCAATCCCTCCAACTACACGGGCTCCTTCACAGTCAACAGTCAGGTATCTGAAAAGATTTTTCTATATACCTTCTGCGACGGTTATTTTGAAATTACGGCGGAAAACGCCGCCGAAATGCTCGCACAAACCCGAAGCCAAATCCTTTCCCAGACTGCTGCTCCCGTGGAATATCCTGATTTGTCAGGATACGACATTGTGTTTATCGGAGACAGTATCCTGGGAATCGATACAGGCAGCCTTTCCTTTGAAGGCATCATAAGCTCCTTATCCGGTGCCTCCGTTTTTAACTGTGCCCAGGGAGGAACCTGCGCCGCAGAATCTGCACCGGGAAGACTTTGCTTTCCCAAAATCACCTCGGAATTTCTGTGCGGTCAGCCAAGCGCTCCTGACGCCGTATACGGACAAGGTATCCTGCAATATGCTTCCTCCGACCATTCCGGAAAAAAGCTTTGCTTTTTAATCAACTTTGGCCTGAATGACTATTTTAACAGTCTGCCTCTGGCAAGCATCGCAGATCCTTATGACATTCGCTGCTATACCGGCGCCATGCGCGCAGCCATTGTTGAATTGCAAAAGCATTTTCCGGAAGCCCTGTATATCATTATGGGGCCGGGACAGATTATCAGATTCCAGGAAGGCACCGAGCTTATAAACGGTGTAAACTCTCTGTACGATTACAGCACCGCCGCCTCTGAGCTGGCAGACGAACTCGGCACCGCTTATCTGGATCTATATCACGAGTTTCCCGCTGCAGGTGAAGAGCTTGCCGATGTGCTGCTGCGCGACGGTATCCATTATAACGAACACGGCAGGCTGTGTTTAAGTCGCAGGATTATGGAATTTATTGACAAAATCAGCGGAGGCGGTAAATAACCAGATCCTCGTCCCGCCCCACCTCTCTGTATCCTTCCTCCCTGCACATTCCGTCGATCCTGCCGCCCGGGCTTGTGGCAAGATATTTGCTCTTAAGCTGTCCGAAATTTTCTAAGATATATTCCGGCATACAGCAGCTGATCCCAAATCCCTCCGGCAGAGCATACAGGAACTGCCATTTCGTTTGTTTAAAGGTACCGTCTGCAGCCTCATCCTGAAACACCCAGATCACGGAATTATCAAAGTTCGGCACGGCAATTTCCCTGTCCAGTTCCAGCCTTGCATCAAAAAGCTCTTCCCATTCCGCAAGCTGCCGGGCTTCTCCTTCCTGCCGGTACGGCAGCTCATAATATAAAGGATCCACCGCCATATAGGAAAATAAATAGGCAAAGGTAACGCCCAACAGCACCGCTTTTTTAAAATACTTTGTGTCCATAAGGGCAATCAGAAAGATTCCGGCGGTCATAAAGGTCAGCAGATGCCTGCTGCCTGCCTCCAGCTTGTACATCAAAAGCAACGCAAAAAACATAGCCACAAAGCTGAATACCAGATGTATCTGCACCACCAGCCCGGTATGCAGCTTCCGCCTTACCGCCACTTCTTCTTCGTCCCGCACCACACTGTCCGCGGAGGCCCTGCCCAGAGCCTTCAGCCTTCTCCGGTCCAGAAAGCTTTGTCCTGCCAAAATACACAATATCACCGCATAACTGCAAAAATACGCCCCCATGGGCTCTCCTGTTCGAACGCCTCTGACCATGGCCTCCAGAAAGCCCCTGCCCATACCGTACAGCCTGGCAATACAAAACCGCATTCCGCCGAAAATACCCTGCTCAAAAAAAGCATCTATCCAATCCGTAAAATAAAGGGGAGCAAAATAATCCGCTCCCAGATAATGCTTGATGCAGGCATATGCACCCAGCGTTGTCCCGATTACCGCCGCAGAGCCCAGGGCGCCGCGCCAGCCGCTCCTGCGAATCCACAGATAAGCAGGAAGCAAAAGAAACAGCAGCAGATAAGGACGCATCAGTGTCATCAGCGCTCCCACAATAAACAGCAGCACCAGCTTGCATGTTTTCCTCTTATTTAAATAATTTACCGCCAGGCCATAAAACAGGATCAGCATACAGAAGCAGATCACCTCCGCCATGCCGGAAAGCATATATCTGATGAAAGGAGTATAGAGAGAAAATAACAGCGCCAAAACGCTCAGCTGCTTCCATGTGGGCTTGACCAGCCAGACGAACAAAATAAAGACTACAGACGTCAGAACAATGTTACAGACAATAGTTGACCACAGATTCCACCCGAATACCAGTCCCCAGAGCACCCAG
>CAZAMX010000445.1:0-2249 GCA_964486095.1 uncultured Acetatifactor sp.
TTTCATTTATGATCGGCTGAATTATAATTTTGGGAGTCTGCATCGCCGTGAAAGGTACTCTCTGCATAATGTCCGTTTTAGGAATATGTTTCCTTCTGATCGCCATCGACATTTACTTAACCTATAGAATTGCCAAAAAGAACTAATAACCTATCCAAAAAAGGAGACTAAATTTATGACACCTGTTTCTACAGCAAGTATTATCGGAATGCTATTTACCCTGCTTATTTCCCTGATCGTTCCTATCGCCGCCTGTATTGTTCTGGTTCTGAAATGGAAGAAAAAAGTGCGGATTTCCAGCTTTTTTATTGGCGCCTGCACCTTTATCCTGTTTGCCATGATTCTGGAGCGGATCTTTCACACCTTCATTTTCCGCATTACAGGCACTCTGATTACCGGCAATACCTGGCTCTATGCGGTCTATGGCGGACTGGCTGCAGGTCTTTTTGAAGAAACCGGACGCCTGGTCGCCATGAAATTCTTTATGAAGGATACCCTGAACCGGGAAAATGCCATCCTTTACGGAGTTGGCCACGGAGGTATTGAAGCCATACTGCTTATAGGCCTGACTTATGTCAATAACCTGATTTATTCCCTGCTGATTAACAGCGGTGCTCTGACTAACCTGCTCTCCACCTATGACGCAGATGCACAGCAGACTGTTATACAGCAGCTGAGCGTTCTGGGAACACTCCCCAGCCTGCAGTTTTATCTGGCAGGCATAGAACGGATCGGCGCCATGCTGTTTCATGTTGTCCTGTCATATCTGATCTATCTGGCAGTCAGCAGGAACAACCTTAAACTTTATGCACTTTCTATTTTCCTCCATGGCTTTTTGAATGCGGGAGTTGTCATTCTGTCGCGGATGGTATCCGTACTTCTGTCAGAGATCATTATGCTCCTGGCTGTGGTGCTTCTGGCAGTTGTTCTGTATCGGCATGAGAAGGGTTCACCACATTCCGTTCCTCGCCCCTGAGGAATGCGGCAATGTTTTCATGAGCTTCCCACACGCACCTGGTCCTGGCCTCCACACTGGCCCAGGCCAGGTGCGGCGTAATAATCAGTCGATTACTGTCCTGAAAACGACTTAAAGGATTGGAACACTCCAGAGGCTCGCTTTCTACCACGTCCAGCCCTGCCGCCTGAATCTCTCCCTGCATCAGAGCCTCGTACAGGGCAGCATTGTCCACCACTCTTCCCCTTGCCACATTCAACAAAATCGCTGTCTTTTTCATTTTCTTCAGGGCTTTTCCGTCGATCAGCCCTTCTGTCAGACTGCTTAAGGGACAATGTAACGACAGGAAATCACTTTCCGCCAGCAGGGTATCAAAATCCACTTTTGGATACTCTACGCAGGCGCTTTTCCCCGTCACGGAATAAAATATCACCCTGCACCCAAAGGCCTTCGCAATCCCGGCCACCCGCCTGCCAATATTCCCCATTCCCACAATGCCCCATGTCTTTCCTGCCAGCTCATAAAAGGGAAGATCAAAATTGGAAAAACGGTCCTGGGCGCTGTATTCTCCGGACTTAACATAAGTATCATAATATGGCAGCTTCTCACTGAGAGCCAGTGCCAGACAAAAGGTATGCTGGGCAACCATGGCGGTACAGTAATCCCGCACATTGGTGACTTTAATTCCCCGGCGGCTGCAATATTCCAAATCACAATTGTCAAAGCCCGTTGCAAACTCACAGATCAGCTTTACCCCCGGCGCATCCTGCAGCGTGTCCGCATTCAAAGGCGATTTGTTGGCGATCACAATGTCCGCACCCTTCACTCTCTCCCGGACCTCCTCCGCCGTCACCGTATTCCGGTACTCCACAACCTCTCCGAAATCTCGAATACAATCCACGGACACATCCTCTCCCACACTGTTTCTCTCTAAAATTACAATCTTCATCTGTTTTTACACCCTTCTGCTCTCAAAATAGGGGAATCTTTCCAGCGCCGCAAAAATGTCCTGAAAATCCTCCCTGGGGGCAATTTCGATATATTGCTCCAGAATCTCCCTTTCCTGGTCTTTGTATTTTCCGTAAAAAATATCAAATAAGTTATGCCCCCGCATGTATATGCGGATTTCCTCCATGTGTAGGCGGACATCCTCCACGGTTTCCAGATCACCTCCAAGCACCTCCGTCAGCCGACGGCCGCTCTTTATGCGATACAGATATTCCTTCCACTTTTCCAGGAAAGTCTCATAAAAAGCCTCTTCGGATTCCACAAATCCAAGTCTGGCCATAACTGC
>CAZAMX010000446.1:0-2244 GCA_964486095.1 uncultured Acetatifactor sp.
AAATTGGCTGGTATGTGTAAATAAAATAATTTTTTTTTATGGTATTTTTTTTTTTGTTAATGGTAAAATTAATGTTTGGGGTGTGACGCTGGATAATAATGTAATTCTGGCGCCCATGGCCGGGGTGACGGATCTGCCCTTCCGGCTGCTGTGCAGGAAGATGGGGGCGGGAATGGTGTGCATGGAGATGGTCAGCGCCAAAGCGATCTATTATCACAACAGGAATACGGAAGAGCTTTTGACGATACATCCGGAGGAACGTCCTGCTTCCCTGCAGCTTTTCGGCTCAGATCCGGAAATTTTGGGAGAGATGGCCGCCCGGATCGAAGAGCGGCCTTTTGATATTCTGGATTTTAACATGGGCTGTCCCGTGCCCAAGGTGGTAAACAACGGGGAGGGTTCCGCACTGATGAAGAATCCGAAGCTGGCGGAGAAGCTGCTGACGGCGCTGGTGAAGGCAGTGAAAAAGCCCGTTACCGTAAAAATTCGCAAGGGCTTTGACGACAATAGCATTAACGCGGTGGAGATCGCAAAGATTGCGGAGAGCTGCGGCATTTCCGCCGTGGCGGTGCATGGGCGGACCAGAGTCCAGTATTACAGCGGCAGGGCGGACTGGGATATTATCGGACAGGTGAAGGAAGCGGTGAAGATTCCTGTGATCGGAAACGGCGATGTTGACAGTCCAGAGGCGGCAAAAGCCATGCTGGAGCATACCGGTTGCGACGGTGTTATGATCGGGCGGGCGGCACAGGGAAATCCCTGGATTTTTCGGGAGACTGTAAGGTTTTTGGAGGACGGAACTCTTATTCCAGGGCCGGACAGGGGAGAAAAGAAGGAAATGGTCCTGCGCCATGCCGCTCTGTTAAGGGAAGTTAAGGGAGAGTATACCGCCGTGCGGGAGATGAGAAAGCATCTGGCCTGGTATACGGCGGGAATGCCCCATTCTGCCCGCTTCCGGGGCATGATTAATTCCATAGAAACCATGGAAGGACTGTTGGCCGGTGTGGAAGAAATTTTTGGCTGACGGCATTTCGAATCATAGTATGGAAGTTCGTGTCATATATTTAAGGCATGGACACCATAATATTTTTTTATCAAAAAAGAGACCCGATGCAGCGGGATATTACACTGATGTATCAGGAGGATTATCTGTTTGCCAAGGTAGGAATCTGTGCGGACAGGCACAGCTGGTTTGGCAGTCCGCTGCCCCATGAACCGGAGCCTGATGAATTTGTGCCGGATTTGGCCGAATCCGATGCCTCTGCACCAGACACGCAGAAAACCGGCCAGGCATTCCGAAGACAGAAAAAGGGCGGGTTGAATCCCTTCAGCCTGATAAAGCAGCGCAGACAGGTGCGGGAACAGCAGCGGGAGCTCAGACGCTGCCGCCAGGAATATATGCAGAAGCTTCAGGAATATGAAGAACAGAGGCAGGAGCTGGCAGACAGTATGCGGCATCTGTGGGAGGAGGTGTTTTCCGAGGTAGAGCAGGCGGGCGGCACGGGCGAGGTCAGATGTGTCTATGAAGACAGCCTGCGTTTTTTGACGGAGGACAGGGGAGAGGCTGCCGTGTGCTGGCGGCTGATCTGGGATATTCCGGAGTTCGGGGATTATAAAAGTATACGGTGGATCCGTCCGTTGCTGGAGTATGTCCGCTACTCGGATTTTATTCTGCTGGGTGCAGCAGAGGGAATTCCGGAAATACTGGAACGGTTTGCCGGGCAGATGAAAAGCCTGCAGTGGTATATCGGCGAGGAAGACATGAGCGAGGACGTACAGGGCTGGGTGGAGGATTTTTATGAGGAATACGGTCTTGCGGCGGCCTTACGGGAGCTTGACGGAGAAAATGTCTTCCGGCGGCTGAAGCTGAAATCCGAGGCGCCGGTCTGCGTGATGGATTTTACAAAAGAGGCGAAGCTGTTCGCGGGAAACCTGGCAGAAGGCAGTATTTGGCTGGATTTTTGTGCTATAGATGAGAAGGCCGTGCGCATGGCCAGACAGGCACCGGATGTCCGCTATCTGTCCCTGAAAAAGTATTGGGGCGCCAAAACCAAATTAAAGCCGGTCTTCCCAACAGGCCGCACCGTAAGCAGATTCAGATTTTCTTGACAGTGTGGGGAAAAGTGGTTATAATACCTTCGAATATAAGGCTTTTCACAAAAGCTGGAGTGGATAGGAAGGATGCACGAAATGCAGGAGAAGAAAAATATCTTAACGTATGAAGGATTAAGAAAATATGAGGAC
>CAZAMX010000447.1:0-2235 GCA_964486095.1 uncultured Acetatifactor sp.
TATTGTTACTGCTTCCTACATTGGCTCCCAGAATCCGGACAAAAATGTGCCCGATCTGGAAATGGAAGTACATTCCCTGGCCGTTTCACAGGAAAATCTGGGGATGTTCCTTCCCGACGCAAAGATCGGTCTTCCTCCCGCTACCTATTCCTTTGACGTAGGCATTAACGACATGAACTATGAGTTCCAGTTTACAGTGGGAGAATCCGAGACTAACCGTGATGTACAGGAGCGTCTGGTTCGGCTGATTAATAATTCCGGCATCGGCATCAAGGCGGACATTGCCGAATCCGAAGGCAGAACGGCCCTTCGGCTGACTTCGGAAGCCACCGGTTTAAATTCCGGAAAAAGCCAGCTCTTTACCGTCAGCGACAACAAAACCAGTAAGCGAACCGGCACAGTGGATTATTTCGGATTGGATTACACCAGCCGTCAGGCTTCCAATGCCCGTTTCAGCGTAAACGGCGAGGAACGCAGCTCTGCCTCCAATCATTTCACCCTTGGCAAGCTGTTTGAGGTCCGGCTGCACAGCACCACGGAGGAAGGAAGTCCCGTCCGGATCGGCCTCAAGACCGATGTGGAATCCCTGGCAGATAATGTTTCTCACCTGGTGGGCGGTTACAACGATTTTGTAAAGGCGGCCGCTTCCTATATCGAAACCCAGACCAAAAGCAGACAGCTGATAAATGAAATGAGGGGCATTGTGGGCGTGTACGGCTCCGCCCTGGAATCCATCGGTATCAATTTATCCGAGGATGGCACTCTGAATCTGAATCGGGATGTGCTTCATCAGGCCGCCCTGCAGTCCGATGATATTACGGAAACCTTTGGCAGCCTGAAGAATTTGTCCGGCAATCTCATCCGCAAGAGCAGCCAGGTTGCCTTAAATCCTATGGATTACGTGCAAAAAACCGTAGTGGCTTATAAAAATCCCGGTCACAATTTTGTCAGTCCTTATAACACAAGCGCATACAGCGGAATGCTGTTTAACAGCTATTGTTAAAACACAAAAAACTTCCCGCCCTTATTTATCCCGGCGGGAAGTTTTTTGTGTTTATCTTCGTTATCACATGCAGAATTTCCTGCGGCTTACGAAAGCTCCCTGGCTGCCATTTTCAGCGCTTCTGCAATCACCTTATCCATGTCATAGTATTTGTACTGCCCTAACCGGCCTCCAAAGACCACATTCTTTTTCGCCGCGGCAAGCTCCGCATACTTCTCATACAGCTTCCCGTTCGCCTCATCATTCACAGGGTAATAAGGCTCATCCCCTCTATTCCATGATGCGGGATACTCTCTGGTAATCACCGTATCCGGCTGTGTACCGAATTCAAAGTGCTTGTGTTCGATAATACGAGTGTACGGCACCTCCCGTTTTGTATAATTTACCACCGCGTTCCCCTGATAATTGCCGCAGCCCTCCAGAACCTCTTCCTCAAAACGAAGAGATCTGTACTGCAGTTCGCCATAACAGTAGTCAAAGTACTCGTCGATCATGCCCGTATACAGCACCTTGTCAAAGGTATCGGCGGTATTCTTCATAAATTCCCGGTAAGTAACCCCCAGTCGGACCTGGACTCCCTTCAACAGCTTTTCCACGATCTGAGTATAACCGCCTATGGGGATTCCCTGATAACGGTCGGTAAAATAATTATTGTCATAGGTAAAGCGCACCGGCAGCCTGCGGATAATAAAGGCCGGCAGTTCGGTACAACTCCTGCCCCACTGTTTTTCCGTATAGCCCTTTACCAGCTTTTCATAAACATCCCTGCCCACCAGGGACAGCGCCTGTTCCTCCAGGTTGGCAGGCTCCCGTTTTCCGCTGGCAGCCTCCGGCCCGTCTGCGGCTTCACGCTTCTGCCGCTCAATGATCTCCCGGGCCTCATCCGGCGTCCTGATCCCCCACATTTTACTGAAGGTGTTCATATTAAAGGGAAGATTATAAATCTCATCGCCATACACGGCTATGGGAGAATTCACATAATGATTAAACTCTGCAAATCGGTTTACATACTCCCAGACTGCTTTATCGGAGGTGTGGAAAATATGAGCGCCGTATTTGTGTACCCAAATGCCTCTTTTTTCTTCCGTATAGATATTCCCCCCCGGATGCTCCCGCTTATCAATACACAGGCACTTTTTTCCCGCCTCCCGCATCTCGTGGGCAAATACTGCGCCGAAAAGCCCGGCTCCTACAATCAGCCAGTCATATTTCATTTACTTTTCTTCCCCTTT
>CAZAMX010000448.1:0-2230 GCA_964486095.1 uncultured Acetatifactor sp.
CCATCAATTTTCACGGAAAACTCGATGGGAAGAATGGATTCGTCATAAGACAAATAATCGAAACCGATCCAGTAAAGAGCCGTCTCGGGGACTTCGATATTAAGACGCAGAACCACGCCCGGACTTATCATTGCAACCTGGCCCTCATAGCCATAATTGTCCGCTGTAAGTACAGACGCATCTTCTTTATAAATTACTTCGCTCAGGGAAAAGACTTTTTCCCCGCCTGTATAGTCAGACGCCGTATAGCCTGCGCTGACATTTGTATAATTGGAAGAAAGCCTCTCAATGCTAAAGCTATCCGTCGCAGAAGCCTGCTCCTTTGCTTCTTCCGTTGCAGAAACAGAAGCAATATTTCCCTCAGAAAATACCCCCCCCATTACTATTGCGGCTGCCAGCACCGACGCTATGATTCTTCCATACTTTTTCTGCACCATGGAAAACCTCCTTAATTTGTTTCTACCACAATTTTATTCTTTGCTTTATACGGTTCTCAAATGCAAAATCCATCTGTTCCGGAATTTTCTGCAACAGTTTGACGAAAAAAACATTTTATATTTATGTCTTACATTAAGTTTTTATATTTATTTAAGTCAGGTTTTAATATTTTACTTGATGTAACTGTAAAAAATCTTCTTTTATATGTTGTTTTTAAGTCATTGCTTAAATACTGTCAATTTCGCTTAACTTTATATTTAACTTACCATATCCGCGGCCAACAATCAATATACATCTTGTTTCTCAGCTCACAAAAATAGCGTTTCATTTTTGTATATTTTGCACATAAAATAGGGGGATGTTTTATTTTGACGGAATTTAAGCGTATTTTTTGACTATTTATGTATTGACTTAACTTTTGGCTCTGATTATAATCAGCGTAGATCATTTGGCAATGGAGGCTGAAAATGTTATACTTACATTCACTTTCCGAGGCGGAGGAAATATTTAAGGCGTTGAGCACTCCCATGCGGCTCCGCATCCTGGAATTGGTATATGAAGATGATCAGATGAGTATGAACGACCTGGCAAAGGCCCTGGGACTGACCAACAGCGCTATCTCACTGCATGTCAGCAAGCTGGAGGACGCCGGACTGATCGCAATTCACACCACTTCCGGCAAGAGAGGGGTCATGAAAATCGTCCGCCCCGTCTATTCCCGCCTGCTGGTGGACATGGCGCCTCAGGTGAAGCCCCGGCATTGTTATACGGATGACATATCGGTAGGTCATTTTATTTCCTGTGAGGTACACCCGACCTGCGGTCTTGCAAACCCCACCAATATTATTGGCGATCTGGATAATCCCAAGGTATTTTCCTACCCCGAGCGCTTCAGCGCGGATATTGTCTGGATCGGATACGGCAGCTTAACCTACAGTCTGCCCAACCGGCTGAATCCCGGCCAATCCCTGAACGAGCTTCAGATCTCCTTTGAGATTTCCTCGGAATGCCCTGAATTTAACCAGGACTATCCCAGTGACATACATTTTTCCATTAACGGCATTCCTCTGGGAAAATGGATCAGCCCGGGAGATTACGGTGCAAGAAGAGGTATCATTTCTCCCTACTGGTGGCCCGAACTGCTGAATCAGTATGGATTGTTAAAATCCTTGATTATCAATGAAAACGGCACCTTCATCGACGGGACCCTGCGTATCTCCAAAACCAGGATCCAGGATCTGCACATAGACCATAACAGTTCCATAGACTTTACCTTCTCCGTGCCTCAGGATACCCCCAACTGCGGCGGACTCACCCTGTTTGGCGAAAATTTCGGGGATTACAGCCAGGCCATCCGGGTAAAGGCTTACTATGACGATTCCAAAACCGCGACTGCTTAAGATGTACTATACCCACCTTTTTATTTCAGCCACGTCTGGTACAGTGCCGCATGGTCATTGATACACGGCTTGGAACCACTGGCGCCGGCTGTGACACAGATATATTCCTTCCCGTCTGCATCTGCCGCAAGGCTTGCCGCGCAGCTTTTCGACTGCACCACATAGCCGGTCTTGCCGCAGATCACTTCTCCATGAGTATCCTTATCCTCGATCCTGCGCAGAAACCAGTTAGAGATAGTAAGTCCTTCCGGATGCTGTACGGTAGCGCCGGTATGATAGGTATGGGCCGACAGCACATCCCGGCAGAAAGGATTATCCGCCGCTGTCTTTAAGATCACGGCAATGTCATAGACGGTGCTGTAATGATCCTGATCATAAAGTCCCACACAGTT
>CAZAMX010000449.1:0-2229 GCA_964486095.1 uncultured Acetatifactor sp.
CACCGCATCTGCCGTGAACTTACTCTCCTGCATATTCCAGTTGACACGCCGTGTCCTGTGATTTAAGGAGATCATCATGCCGCCCGTATTTTCCTGACGTATGATGGGGAAAACGATCACCGCCTGGAGTTTGATGGCATCGGCCATTCTGCGGAGCTCGGCGTCTGTGCCGTCCGCCGACACCACAAGAGGTTTGTCCGTTTTCAGAATCTCCGGCACCTCCTGCCCCCGCACCCTGTCATAGGAAGACACATTCCCCTGCTCACACCACTCGCAAAGCACATCCATTGCGGTTCCGTCCGCATTCAGCTGATAAATCTGTGCCGTATCCACCTTAAGATGCCGCCCCAGAATAACCAGCCATCTGTCCATAATCGATTCTATCCTGTCGTCACTGTCAAGCAGCTGAACGACCTGAGTCGTAGCTTCTATGGAATGGAGCGTTCTGCTCATCTCTTCTTCCGCGCACCGGCTTTTCCTGCTTTCCAGTTCCGCGCTGAAGCAGGACATTCTGTTTGCCACAAAGGCGTTGCTGGCATTCCGCAGTAAGTCAAGAACAGAAAGAAAAGCTTCCTCTTCCATGCCGTCCCCTGCAAGGTCAAAAATCACCCAGCAAAGAAACGTCCTGCCTTCCGACCTTACCGCCACAGCCGCCACCTTGTCTTTCGTGTCGTGAAATTCCTCAATGGCCTGATCCTCCAGCGATCCTGCTTCCACCCGCTCACACACGCTTTTTAACTGCTCCGATGCCAGGTAGCCTTCTATCTGCCTGATCTGTTCCGCCTTTCCGGAGCTTTCGGTGATCTGCCGGCCTTCGCTGTCAAGGCAGTATGCACATACACCTGCTACCCGGCAGAAGTCGTCCTGCAGCCTTTGCAGCTCCTGCCGATCGATCAACTCTAAGGACACATTTTTCTGCACGATTCCTCCATTCTATTATTCGTCAACACTATAATTAGGTGCTTCCTTTGTGATATGAATATCGTGGGGATGACTTTCCTTTAAGGATGCGGCAGAAATTTTTACAAACCTGCCGTTTTCCTTCAGCTCTTCAATATTGCCTGCTCCGCAGTAGCCCATACCGGAACGCAGGCCTCCCAGCAGCTGGAATACGGTATCCTCCACATCTCCCTTGTAAGCCACGCGGCCCTCCACGCCCTCGGGCACCAGCTTCTTTGCGTTCTCCTGGAAATACCGGTCCTTGCTGCCGTTCTCCATGGCCGCAATGGATCCCATGCCGCGGTATACCTTGTATTTCCTTCCCTGGAACAGCTCATAATCCCCGGGGCTCTCTTCACAGCCCGCAAACATGCTTCCCATCATGCAGACATTGCCGCCTGCCGCCAACGCCTTGGTAATGTCCCCGGAATATTTGATGCCGCCGTCTGCAATAATGGGCACATGATATTCCTTTGCCACGCTGTAGCAGTCCATAATGGCGGTGATCTGAGGCACGCCGATGCCGGCGACCACACGGGTGGTACAGATAGATCCCGGCCCGATGCCCACCTTAACGGCATCCGCGCCGGCCTCAATCAGAGCCCTTGTGCCCTCACCGGTGGCCACATTGCCCGCAATCACCTGTAGCTCCGGATACTTCTCCTTTATCATTTTCAGACAGTTCAAAACATTCTGCGAATGTCCGTGGGCGCTGTCCAGTACAACTACGTCCACCTTTGCATCCACCAGAGCAGACACCCGGTCCAGCACATTTGCGGTAATACCCACACCGGCACCGCACAGCAGCCTTCCCTGCTCATCCTTTGCCGCCAGAGGATACTTGATGGTTTTCTCTATATCCTTGATGGTAATAAGTCCCTTCAGGTTAAAATCCTTGTCCACAATGGGCAGTTTTTCCTTCCTGGCCGCGGCAAGAATCTTCTTTGCCTCTTCCAGAGTAATTCCCTCCTGGGCGGTGATCAGCCCTTCACTGGTCATGGACTCCTTGATTTTCTTTGTGAAATCCGTCTCAAATTTCAGATCCCGGTTGGTAATAATCCCCACCAGCTTACGCCCCTCCGTAACAGGAACACCGGAAATTCTGAATTTTGCCATCAACGCATCCGCATCTGCCAGCGTATGCTCAGGGGTCAGGGAAAAAGGATCGGTGATGACACCGTTTTCAGACCGCTTCACCTTGTCTACCTCTTCCGCCTGCGCTTCAATAGACATGTTCTTATGAATGATACCGATAACGCCCTGTCTTGCCATGTCGATCGCCAATCGATG
>CAZAMX010000450.1:0-2209 GCA_964486095.1 uncultured Acetatifactor sp.
GTTACTGTTCAGACCCCAGCCAACAAGCCCTACTCGTAACCATATTTTTTATATTAAAAGCACCTCAAATTCCTTGAAAAATGGCACTTTTTTGCCATTTTTTCTTGCATTTTATGTCGTTATGTGTTATAATTAACTCATAACCACAAAGGAGGTGTTTTAAATTGGCTATCATTAAACAGTTCGATAAAAGAACCGGTATTACCTATGTTTACGACTCTAAATCATTCTACGATAAAGAAAAGAAATGTTCCAGAGCCAAAAGAACTCTTATCGGTAAAATAGACCCTGACACCGGTGAAATGGTTCCCACTGATGGCAGAAACAAAGGTGCCAAGGCAAAATCCGAAACCGTTTCTCCGAACATCGATAAGGACAAACGAATTCAAGAATTAGAAGATGAAAACCGTCAACTAAAGCTTCAGCTTTCCGCTCTCAAGAAGGAAATTGATCGCATTCAGTCTTCAAAATAGCCTATACATTTTTTATTCCCAGGAGGATCAGTGATGACTTTACAGCAGGCTTATGAACTTCAACGTCGGGAGCTTATGTCGCTCCGTGCCGAAGTAGCCCGTCTGCAAAAGCAGACCACTGGCCTATTTCCCGCGGAAGAAAAAGAAGCCTTGGAGCGTCATATCCGTCGCCTTGAACAGGTAAACAAGACAGAAGCCCGTCGACATGAAGAAGCAAGAGCTCACTGGAAACGGGTAGAAGCTCTCAAGTTTGATCTTGAAATCGAAAACCTTGAACTCAAGGAAAAACTGGAATCCGTTCTTGCTGAAAATAAGCTTCTCAGTCAACGTGCCGAAAAAGCCGAAGCTGAAGTTGCCATGCTTAACGGTATGAATACAAAGTTTCAGAAAAAGTTAAATACCAATTTCGAGAATTCCTCGTTTCCTTCGTCTGCTCTTCCCTTCCGCAAGAAAGTTCCTAACAGCAGAAAGCCCACCGGTAGAAAACCCGGGGCTCAGCCGGGCCATAAAGCCCATACTGCCTCTCGCTTAAACACCACTAAGGAACCGGTAATGATTCCGGCACCTACATCTATCACAGAGAATCCTGACCTGTACCGCACAGGTAAGAAAATCGTAAAACAGCTTATAGACATCTGCGTATCGGTAAATGTCACTGATTATATAACCGATGAATATCGTAGTCATTCTACCGGAACCAGAGTACACGCTCCGTTTCCTGCAGGAATTGTTAATGATGTTAATTATGGTTCTTCCGTTAAGGCACTCGCATTTCTCTTGAATAATTATTACAACGTATCCGTTGCGAAAACCAAGCAGTGTATTTCAGACGTAACCAAAGGTGTTGTCAATCTTTCCACCGGCACCATTGCCAACCTTTCAGCAGAATTCTCTGCTGCAACAGAAATAGATCGTGCAAAAATCTTCTCATTGCTCACGCATTCTAATGTTTTATATTCGGATGCAACTGTGAGTAATGTAAATGGTTCCAGAAAAGCAGTCATCCTCTGTACAGATAAAGAGCGTGTTCTTTACCAGCACCTTGAGCATAAAGGTCATGACGGGCTGTCTAAAACACCGGTAAAAGAATTTAACGGGACCCTGATTCATGACCACGATAAAACCTATTATTCTTATGGTGATTCACATCAGGAGTGCCTCGCACATGTTCTGCGTTATCTCGTCGGTGCTATGGAAAACGAACCTTCTCTGAAATGGCATAAGCAGATGCACCAATTACTACAGAAAATGATTCATATCGCCAAGAAGAACAAATCCGGCATCCCGAAAGAAAAGGTTAAATTCCTAACACAAAAATACGAAGAGATCCTTGCTCTGGCTGAATCTGAATACAACGAACATCCGCCAATCAAAGAATACCCGGATGGCTACAATCTTCAGGCAAGGCTCCGAAAATATCAGGAAAACCACCTATATTTCCTGTCGCATCCCGAAATAGACTTTACAAACAACATCAGTGAGCGACAGCTTCGTAAATTCAAGCGAAAGCAAAAACAGGCAGTTGTGCTCCGTAGCGATTCCGGAGGACAGCATATTTGTGATGCCCTCACCATTATAGAAACTGCTCGAATGCAGAATCGAAACATTTACGATACTGTTGAAAAAGCCTTTATAAAATGATGCCCAATATGGTACAGGAAAGTTTGTGAAACATTCATAACTCAAACCCTGTACCATTTATATTTACTGAATTTGGCTAATCACTGAACAGTAAC
>CAZAMX010000451.1:0-2209 GCA_964486095.1 uncultured Acetatifactor sp.
GTTTTTCCTCCTTAAAGATTTGCTGCATGGTGCGCAGCTCACCTACGGATATATCACATTTGTCAAATATCCTATCCTTGAACAGCCTGCCGAAAATATCATCTATCAGCTTATCAAAGTTTACCTGAGCCTGTCCGTCCTTTTCAAAGGCTGTCTTTACGGAGGTCACAATCATATCCGAACAATACAGCACCGCCGTCTCTTTCTTTTTCATTCCTGCTTTCCGGTTCCGGTAATCCAGCAGGATCTCCCGGGCAGCCGGAGGAAATTGTTCATCCTCCAGCATCTGTGTCAGCTCACCGCCCAGCCGGTAATAATATCCTACGCTCTTCAGCGCTTCCACATTCATCCCCAGGCGCTTTCCGATGCGCTCGCAAAAATAGGTAGTGTGAACACAGTGCATATACTCGTTTCTGTCACGTTCCCTCAGCCGGGCAATCACAGGATTTTCCGAGTCAATAATATCCAGATATTTCTCCCGGTGTCGATAAACCACCATGGAGGAAAAAACCTTCAGACAACCCAAAAGGAGGATACTGCTAACGATCATGTTCGCCACGGGAATCACAAATATCTCAAAGTCCGGCCTGGCGTTTGCCACCAACACCACGTTTGCCGTCTCACAGACCAGCAGGCAGAGAACGGACAAAAACAGGGGAATACCAATCTTAAAATCCTCTCCCAGATGTCGGAACAGGGTCACGGCAAACACACCGCTGACAAAATACAGAGCAAATCCCCCCGCATCACTGCCGCTTAACAGAATCGAAGCTAAAAGCAGGGATGTTGCGGATAAAATGCCCACACTCATATTGCTGAAAAGAGAAAGCATGATAAAGACAAGCAAAAACGGCCATCCGCCCACAGGCAGAAAGCCACAGGCAAAGGCAACCGCAAGACCAAGCCCCAGACACAGGAAAAAACGGAAAATATGATCCCCGTTATCGTAATCAAGCCCGTCATGCACATACTCCCTGCGAAGGTGGAAGCAGATCACTCCCAGGGTCAAAAGCATCATCACACAGTTGCCTAACAGCCTGTCCTCCGGCTGATGCCTGACCCAGCCTAATGCTCCCATTCCCAGAGTTCCCGTTATTATAATCGTCAACTCGGCAAGGAAAAATTTCCAGCCGGCTTTTCTTTTATTTTTTTCCATATTTTTCTCTGCTTTTGCCGTGTTCTGCGGAACCGCCCCGCTTTTTGGACTGTTCCTTTCCCTCATAATCTTCATATGCCTTTACAATCTTCTGTACGAGCGGATGCCTCACCACGTCCCTGCTGGTAAGATTACAGAACGCAATGTCGTCGATCTTCGCCAAAACCTTTGCCGCAATGTCAAGCCCGGACATTGTTCCGGGGGCAAGATCCTTCTGCGAGGCATCGCCGGTAATCACTACCTTCGAACCGAATCCGATACGAGTTAAAAACATCTTCATCTGCGCCGGTGTGGTATTTTGGGCTTCATCCAGAATAATATAGGCATTGTCCAAAGTCCGCCCTCGCATATAAGCCAGCGGAGCCACCTCGATCAGACCTTTTTCCATGTTTTTTGCAAAGCTTTCTGCCCCCATGATCTGATACAGGGCATCATAGAGTGGACGCAGATAAGGATCCACCTTGCTCTGCAGATCTCCCGGCAGAAAACCCAGCTTTTCCCCTGCCTCTATGGCCGGCCTGGTCAGGATGATCCTGCCCACTTCGTCGTTCTTAAAAGCCGTGATCGCCATGGCCATGGCAAGGTAGGTCTTTCCTGTCCCCGCAGGTCCCAGTCCGAACACGATCATGTTTTTCCGGATCGCATCCACATACATTTTCTGCCCCAGGGTCTTCGGTTTCACCGGTTTCCCGTTTACCGTATGGCAGATACAGTCTGTGTCGATCTCTGTAATCACATTTTCCTTTTCTTCCATTCCCATCGTTATCGCGTAATCTACGCTCTGCTCCTCTATTTCATTTCCCCGGCCGGCAAGAATGGCCAGCTGCTTTAATACTGCCGCTGCCTTTTCTGCCATATCTTCCCTTCCGGTGATGATTACTCCGCCGTTCCTGTCAATGACCGAAACGCCGAACTGGAACTGCTCTACATCGACGATCTGGTAGAAGGCATGTTTGATCTGCTGGAAGGTAAGGAGCAGCACTGCGCGTTTGATGGTGTGAATACTGTGCCTGCCGAGAATGGACGCTACTGCTATGTTCCTGTCACACACAG
>CAZAMX010000452.1:0-2208 GCA_964486095.1 uncultured Acetatifactor sp.
CAAGTTTCCATTCACCACAAATGAGCCAGCCGCATATGTTGTATTTTAGCAGATGCCCATTTCCGCTAAAATACTGCGTTTGCCGGAAATGTTTACATCTACAGTTCACAACATATCACATCAACTAACTTCTCTGAATAAATAACTCAAGTTTTTCTTTAATATTTGTTAATGTTCATCATGCTTACCACTCTTTCTTTATTTCTTCCGCCGATATTCCGTATGCCTCCATAAATTCCTTCAAATCCCTATTGTCACGGATCAACATAATTTCCGTAAACTTTCCCGTTTGTATATCCTTAAATCCCGCCACCTGCTCCCCGGTACAAATGCTCGCACGGATCACCGGCCTTTGGTTTTCTTTTGAATAACCCTGAGTCTTTACTTTTTTGTGAAACACCGCGCTTTGCCCTCCAATCCTTTTATGGTTTCTGTTTCCCCGGCAGAACTAAATATGTTTTCTCTTCGGGTAGCAGTTCTGTTATATCCTGCTCCGCCTCTTTCATTTTTCTTAAGCCCTCAACATACTCTGTAATATCCGTAAGACCAACCATCCATTCGTTTACGTATTTCTTCAGTACTTCCCCTCTGATACCGATCTGTACGGAACGATACTTTAACGGATTGCCGAATATATCCCGTTCAGGGTCCCATTGACAGCGTATGTCGGAATTTTGTATCTGATATTTCCACGCTTCACGGCTGGCATAAAAGTCCTCCTGATACGTTGACAAGACAGCATTCTCCACCATATAATCAAAGCCCTCCCGCTTCAGGTCTATTGCAAGAATATGCTCCTGATTTTCTTTTGTCCCCCACCCGCTTCGATACATCATCCACAGAAAGGAAGGCTTAATCCACGTCATTCTATCCATTTTAAACCTTGGACCAAATGTGCCCAGCTTCACCGCCTCATCAGCAATATCCTTTGAATAGGCCTGATATACACGAATGGTTTTCTGCGAATAAACCGCTCTGACCTCATACTGTTCCATCTGTCTCTCCTTGAAAATATATTTCCAGACAACGTGCTTCCCAGGGTAAAGCCGGCTTTATCCTGTTCGTTATGATCTTCTTTAACGCTTCCTTGGACTTAATTCTTGATAAAGCAACCATAATATGAACAGCTACCGAATCCCACTCGTCGTCCATTAACGTTAATAATTCCTTTTCGGCACTTTCTAACAGCTTTTCACTGCATTTGGACAAAAAGAACGCCGCTTCCATCCTTGCATCCCCGGATTCACTTGTCTCAACTACCTGTATCAGAATCCTGAAAATTTCATCATTATTTATATTTTCAAGTAAATAGCTCCTGGCGACTTGATCCGACCACACGGATTTTATTAATAATTCTTCTATTTTTTCATATTCCAATTTTTCCATTGCGATGGTGTCCCTATTCTATTATTGCAATATATTTCTATCTTTCTCAAGCTAAGCATATTTATGATTATACTTAATCAAGTATAGCACAACTTACAAAAAGCAAAGAGCACCCTTCCGGCCTTCAACGGCTTTTTAAGGATGCTCTTAGGTTTCATCTTTTTCCGCTAAATCAAAGGATATTTATCTGTCAGCGCCTGCACAATAGCCCGCGCCTCGGAAACCTTTTCCTCGCCTCCCTTGATCACCAGGGCAATGGCTTCCGCAATTTTGTCCATATCCTCCACCTTCATGCCTCTGGAGGTAACGGCGGGCGTTCCCAGACGGATACCGCTGGTCACAAATGGGGACTTGGGATCGTTGGGGATCGTGTTCTTGTTGCAGGTGATATGGGCCGCATCCAGCAGCTTCTCCACAGCCTTGCCGGTAAGGCCGAAATTCGTCAGGTCAACCAGCATCAAGTGATTATCCGTGCCTCCGGACACAATTTTGACTCCCCGCTCCAGCAGCCCCTTGCACAAAGCCTGGGCATTGTCGATAATGCCCTTTTGATATACCTTGAAATCATCGCCAAGGGCCTCTTTGAAGCAGACAGCCTTTGCGGCTATCACGTGCATCAGCGGCCCGCCCTGAATGCCGGGGAAGATCGCCTTATTAAAGTTATATTTCGCGTTCACTTCATTGCTGGACAGGATCAAGCCGCCTCTGGGTCCCCGCAGAGTCTTATGGGTGGTAGTGGTGGTCACATGGGCGTAAGGAATCGGGCTGGGATGAAGCCCTGCCGCAACCAGTCCCGCAATGTGAGCCATATCTACCATCAGA
>CAZAMX010000453.1:0-2207 GCA_964486095.1 uncultured Acetatifactor sp.
GTGAAAGCTATTATTGATAAAACATCAGCATATGAAATCCTGGAAAATAAATACTTTGAGAATTTGGCAGAGGCAAGGGAGAAGGATTAAATCTAAATGTCTAATGCAGAAAACTTTCATACAACATAAGCCTTCCGGTTTCGGAGTGCTTTTTTCTGTGGTGCTTGAAAAAGGCTTATTTTGCGGGCTTTCCAGTATCGCTCATTATTTCTTTCACCACATTTCCAAGATAGATATACGGGTCTTTAACAGCTCCACAATAAAAAAAGTATTTTGCAGATCGCAGGAGGGGCATGAGTGAGGAAACCAAGAAGGATGAATAACATAGATAGTAAAGCAGTGGACTTATTAATTTGGATGAGTCCGCTGCTTTTTTTGTTTCCAGGGAGAAGAGCAGTCGGAGGGAACGGCTGAAATTAGAAAAAATCAGATTCGGGAGCATAAAATCGTTTTGGTACAAAATTGGTGTATTAGAATGCAAAATTAACATGTGTAAATTTATAAATGTATGGTATAATGACCATATTGAAGGCAGGAAAGGGCCGAATGGCCATCCATACCATGATTGGGTCTATAATCATGGTATAATGACCATATTGAAGGCAGGAAAACGGTTCATATATTCGAGAGGTACTCTATGAAGATAAAGGGAAAACGCAGAATTTCATTCGTTCTCCAATCCACCAGCATCCTTCCGCTGCTGCTATTGGGAATTATCATCCTCTTATTGGGCACCCATATATTTAAAAAAGCCATGTACCGCGAAGTGGAAGCGGATCTGGGCAATGTGTGCCGTAATCTGGTGACGGTCTACGACACCCTCTATCCCGGCGATTACTGGCTGGCGGCAGAAAACGGCGGTGGGTACCGGCTGTACAAGGGCAGCCATGATCTCACCGCCGGTTACGAACTGATTGACCAAATCAAGGAAAATACCGGTCTGGACATTACCTTGTTTTTTCAGGATACCCGAATCCTTACCACCATCAAGGACAATGACGGCAGACGGATTATCGGCACCGGCGCCGCCCCCAATATAATGGAAGAGGTTTTTACTGCGGGCCAGGCAAAATTTTATACCACCGCCCTGGTTTTTAATATCGACTATTTTGCATACTACATCCCTTTATTCAACAGTGACGGAACCGTGACCGGCATGTTTTTCGTGGGAAAGCCCACTGCGGATGTGGATGCCTCCGTCCAGTCCTCCATTTATCCGCTGGTGATAACAGATATAATTTTTATGATCCTGGTTTCTATGATCATTTTTCTGTACACCCGCAGCTTTACCTCTTCGCTGCTGCAGATTCATCGCTTCCTGCGGGAAGTCTCCGCCGGAAACCTGAATGCCGCCCTGCCCCCTGATGCGTTGAACCGCCGGGACGAGCTGGGAGAAATTGCCCACTCCGTGGTGGACATGCAGCATTCTCTTCACAGCCTGATTGAACAGGATTCCCTGACCGCATTGGCCAACCGTCGCTGCGGGGATCAACAGCTAAAGCGGGTGGTCCATGACGCAGCCGCAAACGGGGCAGGCTTCTGCGTCGCCATCGGCGATATTGACGACTTTAAAAAGGTAAACGATACCTATGGGCATGACTGCGGGGATCTTGTGCTAAGGCAGGTAGCGGATATTCTCCGACGTCATATGCGCGGCAACGGCTTTGCGGCCCGATGGGGCGGCGAAGAATTTCTTTTGGTTTTTGAAAATTTGGATTTGGAAGGCGCTAAAAAACTTTTAAATGAAATACTGGATGATATTCGCTCCATGAAATGCAGGTATGACGATTTGTGCGTTACCGTAACAATGACCTTCGGGCTCACCCAGGGAAATACGGACAATGTAACCGAGCTGCTGCGCACCGCCGATGAGCGGCTGTACAAGGGAAAGAACAGTGGAAAAAATCAGGTGGTTTAGGGGCGAAACTCTCCGCCCCTTTCACTTTCGTTTTATTGCTCCATCTGCCGGCCCAAAAATGTAACGGCAGACTGGAGCAGTTTTTGTTCCACCTCTCCCATCCTGCTCTTGTTATCGTTTTGCAGCAGCACCACGCTGCCGATGATGTCTCCCTCACATAAAATGGGCGCGATGGCTTCGTGCTGGTAATCCTCGGCTCCCTCGTCGCATACGCTGACAAAATTTCTGTCCCCGCGGGTAGCCATCACCGTCTCCCGGTTGTGTACTTTTTCATCCAACTGCTTTCCCA
>CAZAMX010000454.1:0-2202 GCA_964486095.1 uncultured Acetatifactor sp.
TAGGATGGGCATAAAGTTACTGGCGAAAGCGTTGCTTCTGCCTCCTGTTTTGGTGCCTACGATCCTCTCAATGGGGATTTGTACAAGCCCCAGAGGAACCTCCGCATAATGCTGATTATAGGGAAGTATATCGTCCAATACCTTTAGAGTGGGGGATTGTCCCTGCAGCAGCCTGGACTGATAATCCTTTTTTCCCAGTCTATAGGCCTTGTCATACTCCGCAATACTCATGATAAACTCCGTTCTGAGAACGTTACCTACAAATTCTTTAACCTTGCGCTGACTGCGACGTTCCCTGCACAAACAGCCCTTTAAAACATGATTACCTCTTGTACAAATCGGCTATCTGCTGCGCATGCTCCGGAAAATGCTCCTTTAAATACATCAGGTATTGCAGGGCACTTCCCTCATATTGATGGGTCTCTCCAAAGAGATCCACCTCGTAGCAGTTGCGGATCACATTGATAATGCAATTTTCCGTGTGATCCTCTTTACAATCCTTGCATTCCTTTAAAATATGGGCAATCGCAGTTTCCAGCTGATCTTCGTTAAATGCCTTAAGATCTATGGACGGAACATGTTCTACGCCCTCCGGCACTTCCTTTTTCGGCGCCTTACGGTATTCCTCAATGCACTGCTTGGCATATCCTATGGTACAGGACTTTCCCTGACACAGGCTGCAGGAGATCCCACCCAGACAGCAAGCCTGCAGATCCTCCCATACTAACTCAGCGTCCAGACCCTTCTTATGTACCTCTCCCATAATAATCACCATGCCTTTCCGTAACCTGCGAATTCTTGACGGCGAAAAGCATAAGCTTTTTGCCGTATAGGCCGCAGGCACAAATTACCTTTTCGTGTAATACAGTAAATTATACCACGGGCATAAAGAAAAGGAAATAGGTATTCTAAACCTCATGGGCCGGACCATTTCGCCGCCTTCTGTCCACTTCGATCCACTCATCCAGCGTAAGCGGCTCATAATCTGAGTACTTACAAAAGCAGTTTATCATGTTGCATGGAATATGCTGCTCTTTTCCCTGAGCGTTCACCACCACTGTATTACGGGTTATCTCCTGAAACTGCTCCAACAGCCTTTGATCCTGTGTATCGTGGACATGTCCATGGAGCATATAAGCTCTCGGATTTCCTGCTTCATCCAGCCGGTATTGTCCATTATAACACATAATGGGATAATGGCACAGAACGACCTTCCGCCTGTTATCCAAAAGTTCCTCATAAGGCTTGATCCATATAAAACGGCTGCTTTTAAATTCCGGCCGCTTTACAAATTTGTCATGGTTGCCTGTTATCAGAAACAGCCTCCCTTGCAGCTGCTCCAGCAATTCGTTGGTCTGTTCAGCAGTTCCCCATGACAAATCTCCAATAATAACCACTTCATCATTGCTGCGTACTTTCCTGTTCCACTTATATTTCATATATTCATTCATCTCTCCCACATCGGCAAATCCCCGACAGTCCAGCCTCGTGTTTATATTTTCGTGGAAAAAATGCAGGTCTGCAATATAATATCTCAAATTTTGTCACCTCCTATAAATTTTAGTAATATCAGCTCTTCCCTCGGGTCAATACTTCAAATGTACTATGCAAAAATGACATGAATAACACGCTTGTAGAGCTGCTGCACAGAAATTACGCAAATCAGATTCTAAAAGACTGTGGTCTTAAAACTGAAATACATAGCAATACGGTAAGAAAACGGCAGGATAATTTTGTGATCATCCTGCCGTTTTGTTTATCTTTAAAAAGTCTCGCCGCAAATAAGTTTACCACGTGCGTGAAGCCATATTCTTGAATTCGCCAACTGTTGAAACGTGACTGTTAAGACCTCCGTCAACTGTAACCACTTGACCTGTAAAGAACTCGCTCTCATCAGAGGCAAGATATACGCACATATTGGCAATATCAGCCGGGCAGCCATAACGGTTAACCATGATGTTATTAAGAAATATATCTTTCAGAACCTGAGGTACGTGAGCCTCGTTATCCGGTGTAACAATAAGACCGGGACGTACGCAGTTGCAACGAATATTGCTCTTACCGTACTGCAGAGCTGTTGACTTGGTAAGCATATCAACGCCCGCCTTTGCACAGGCATAAGCGGTGGAACCAAGATCACCGCCACAAGAAGCCATCGAACCTATATTGATGACAGAACCGCCGTTATTCTGCTGCATATGA
>CAZAMX010000455.1:0-2190 GCA_964486095.1 uncultured Acetatifactor sp.
CCTTTGAGGCGGCGGCGTTCTTAAGACGAAACGGTGCGGATGTGACCAGGGTGCGGAAGCTGTTTCGGGAGGACGCGCTGGAATATAAGGCAAAGGCAGATGCAGTCAGCCAGGCTGAGATTTATAAACAATATTTTGCCATTTCTATCTGTACGGCGGATGAGCTTCCCAGTCCCACCATCATCGGAGCCCAGGCGGCAAATGAGCTGCTGAACATCAAAGGGATTAAGGCAAGCTTTGTGCTCACGGATTATCAGGGAAAGGTGTATATCAGTGCCCGTTCCATAGACGAGGTGAATGTACAGATTATCATGGAAAGAATGGGCGGCGGCGGGCATTTAAGCACGGCGGCATGTCAGATGGAGGGAATGGGCGTGATCGAGGCCATTGGAGTGCTGAAGCAGACCATTGATTCCATGCTGGAAAATAATGAAATTTAAGATTAAAATGATGGGAGATTAGAGGCTGATATGAAGATTATATTACAACAGGATGAAAAAAAACTGGGTAAAAAGGGAGACCTTGTTGAGGTGAGCGAGGGTTACGCAAGGAATTATATCCTGCCGAAGAAGATCGGTGTGGAGGCGACCCCTGCCAATATGAATGATTTAAAGCTGAAGAAGGCAAACGACGAAAAAATTGCCAGGGAACAGCTGGAGGCGGCAAAGGAGCTGGCGGCACAGCTGGAAGAAAAGATCGTAGAGGTAAAGATCAAGACGGGAGAGGGGGGCAAAACCTTTGGCTCCGTGTCCGCAAAGGAGATTTCCGGAGCTTTGAAGGAGCAGTACGGAATTGATGTTGACAAGAAGAAGCTCCAGCTCCCGGAAGCATTGAAGAATCTGGGCAGTTATGAGGTTGCGGTCAGGCTTCATCCGCAGGTTACCGGAAAGATAACGGTAAAAGTAACTACGCAAGAAGGATAGGTCAATGCCGGAAGAAAACGTGATAAAAAGGATACTGCCTCACAGCATGGAGGCGGAACAGTCCGTCATAGGCTCCATGATTATGGACAGGGAAGCCATTGTAGTGGCTTCCGAGCTGATTACAGGCGATGATTTCTATAACAGACAGTACGGAATCCTCTACGAGACCATGGTGGAGCTGAATGATGCCGGGAGTCCTGTGGATCTGGTGACTCTGCAGAATAAGCTGAAGGAGAAGGATGTGCCGCCGGAGGTCAGCAGCCTGGAATTTGTCAGGGATCTGATTACGGCGGTGCCTACCTCTGCCAATATTAAATATTATGCCAATATTGTGGCGGAAAAGGCCACTCTCCGCAGGCTGATCCGCTTGAATGAAGAGATTGCCAACACCTGTTATGCAGGCAGGGAGAGCCTGGAATACATACTGGAGGATACGGAAAAAAGAGTTTTCCAGCTGGTACAGAGGCGCAATACGGATGATTTTGTGCCGGTGCGTCAGATCGTGATGAACGCCATGGACAGAATTGAAATGGCGGCAAAGAATAAGGGGAATGTGACAGGGATTCCTACCGGATTTATTGATCTGGACTATCGGACTGCCGGGCTTCAGCCCTCGGATCTGATCCTGGTGGCGGCCCGCCCATCTATGGGGAAAACGGCCTTCGAGCTGAACTTGGCTCAGTATATGGCCTTTCGGAAGAATATGACGGTGGCTCTGTTCAGTCTGGAAATGAGCAAGGAACAGCTGGTAAATCGTATGTTTTCCCAGGAGTCCGGCGTAGATGCGCAAAAGCTCCGCACAGGGCAGCTAAACGATCAGGAATGGGAACGGCTGATTGAAAGCGCGGGGACCATTGGGAAATCCAATTTGATTATTGACGATACGCCGGGTATCAGTATTTCGGAGCTTCGCTCCAAATGCAGAAAGTACAAGCTTGAGCATAACATGTCGATTATTATGATAGATTATCTGCAGCTGATGACGGGCGGAGGCAGGATGGAGTCCCGACAGCAGGAGATTTCAGATATATCCCGCTCTCTGAAGGCGCTGGCCAGGGAGCTGAACGTTCCGGTGGTGGCATTGTCCCAGTTGTCCCGTGCAGTGGAACAGCGGCCGGATCACAGGCCCATGCTTTCGGATTTAAGGGAATCGGGAGCCATTGAGCAGGATGCGGATGTGGTGATGTTTTTGTACAGAGACGATTATTATAATCATGATTCTCCGGAGGCAGGGATTTCGGAGGTGATTATCGCCAAGCAGAGGAAC
>CAZAMX010000456.1:0-2166 GCA_964486095.1 uncultured Acetatifactor sp.
CGGGAGAAACAGCAGAAGATACAGGCATTCATGAATCAGTGCCGGCAGTACAGGAAGAGGTTCAGACAGAAGAAAAGAAAGAGCTTACGGCAAAGCCGGCAGGAAAGACTTTGGAAGACGAAGTTTGGGCTGCAGATGGCAATATTTTTGAATATGAGATACGAGAACTGTCTGCGCAACGTGACAGAAATCACATTTATGGGGTAGCCTATATCCCTCTGGATGCAGGTGAGCGGATACCGGCAGTCATATATGCACATGGATATGGAGTGACGCACCAGAATGGGATTCAGTATGCAGAGAAGCTGGCAAAACGGGGATACATGGTTTACTGCTTTGATTTTTGCGGCGGCTGCGTAGTGGGTAAGAGCGACGGAAGCAGCCTGGATATGACCATCGAGACGGAAACCAAAGACTTAAAGACGGTCCTGGACTATGCGAAGAGCCTGCCGTATACGGATGAAAGGCATATCCTTTTAACGGGCGGAAGCCAGGGGGGATATGTGGCCGGGATCGTGGCGGCGGAGAGGGCAGCGGAGATCGAAAGGCTGATCTTGTTCTACCCTGCCCTGTGCATCCCGGATGATGCCAGAGCGGGGCGGCTGGGCGGAGCCAATTATGATGTGGACCGGGTGCCTGAGGTAATAGATACCTTTGGTGTGAGAATCAGCAGAAAATTTCATGAAGGGGTGGTGGACAAGGATGCAATCACCCAGATCTGCGACTTTCAGGGTCCGGTGCTGCTGATACATGGTTCGGCGGACATGCTGGTAGACAACCGCTATGCAAAGGCGGCGGCAAAAGCTTATGAAAACTGCCATTTACAGATTCTGGAAGGGGCGGGACACGGCTTTACGCAGCAGCAGCGGGAAGAGGTGATCGTGTCCGTCAGGGAATTCTTAAAGGGTCACAGGGAAATTCTCTGCATTCACGTACATATTACCGGCAGTGAGGAAAAGCAGGAAGGGGAAGAAACAGTCTGTTATATTCATTTTGCGGGGGCTTGCGAAAACGAATATTTTAAAGGCCGTATCCTTCCCGGCGCGGTAGACGAGCAGCATTACAGACAGGGGCAGCAGGTATCCGTCTGCGCCGTCTATGAACTGGAGGGGCAGGACTGTAAGGGAAATGCCTGTAAAATAGGGATTGTAAACCAAAAGGCGGAGGACGGGTGTTTTCGGCCCAAGGTGCGGACGGACAGCCCGGAGCTGGCTTTTTTAAACCACAGTACGCTGCTGGCGGCGCTGGAATTTTATGCTGGAGGATTGACGGTGCGAATATTTACGCAGTGAGAACTTGGTAGTTTTGGAAACCTTTGCAGAAACACCCGTTTCGATATCCTAAGCAGGAATTTTAACTTGACACTCTCCATTTCTTTTGATATGCTACATATATCAAAATGAAATCAAAAAAATATGGAGGGGATTACAATGACAGAGAAAATTTATGTGACAAAAAAGAACGGTATGCGGGCATTGATTCTAAATCTGCTCTTTCTGGCAGCGGCGATAGCGGCGATTGTCTTTGGCGCTGTGGGAGAAGAGAGTGGGCAGGCATACGGGATTCCTCTGATTGTGCTGGGACTTGTCTGTGTGCTCTTCGGCTGGATTCCGCTCTGCGGCCTGAAGGTGTTGAAGCCCCAGGAGGCGCTGGTGCTGACACTGTTTGGAGATTATAAGGGGACGATCAGAGAGCCGGGATTTTACTTTGTCAATCCTTTCTGCGGCGCAGTGAATCCGGCGGCAGGAACGAAGCTGGCCCAGAGCGGTGACATACAAGGAAACAGCGGTCCGGCGGCGTTAGCGGCGCTTAACGGCATTAGCATCAACGCCGGAGCCGCTGAGGCGGGAAAAAAGATTTCCTTAAAGGCCATGACGCTGAATAACGGAAAGCAGAAGATTAACGATTGTCTGGGAAATCCGGTGGAAATCGGCATCGCCGTGATCTGGCGGGTAACGGATACGGCCAAAGCGGTCTTTAATGTGGACAATTACAAGGAATATCTTTCGTTGCAGTGTGACTCTGCTCTGCGCAATATTGTCAGGATTTATCCGTACGACGTTGCGGCCAATGTGGATACCACCGGCGACGGACAGGCGGATGAGGGAAGTATGCGGGGATCTGCAGAGGTAGTGGCAGAGCGGATCAAACAGGAAATTCAGAGCA
>CAZAMX010000457.1:0-2144 GCA_964486095.1 uncultured Acetatifactor sp.
CATTGCGGATATTTCCGTATCCGGTGACTCTGTACAGGCTTGTCCGGGCCCACAGGTAACGGAGTGCTTCGCTTTCCGTATCTGCCTCCACCTTGTCCACGGAAATTTCCTGTTTGAATTCCTTTCCGCCGGTTTGGCCGGTCACGGTTACGGTGCCGCCCGGCGTTCCCCGCCATTTGCCAAAGAGTATGATGGGCCGGGACGCATAAAGGATGGAGGGAGCGGAAGTCTCCACATCATAGACGTCAAAGTCCTTGTAGGTTACGGATATATCCGTGAGCAGAGGAGCCTCAATGTAAGTGCGGAAGTTTGCTGCGGATTCTGCCGCGTCCTCGCTGTCCGTTACGATAAAGGATTCGCCCATGCCGCATCCGGCAATCTGCTTAATCAGGCAGTCGTTGACGGAGGTCCCGATGCCGAAGGAAAAGAAGCTGGCGCTGTTCATATTGTCGGTGATGCAGGACATGATTTCGCTGTCATTGGACATGTATCCATCGGTGATAATGACAATGCTGCGTGCCCAGTCGTCTTCCTTTTGTATGGCAATGGCACTTTCCAGTGCCGGGAGCAGAGAAGTTCCGCCGCCCCCTTCCTGTTCGTCAATCAGCTTTAAAGCTGCCTTGACTTTCTTGGCGGTAGCCGGAAGGGATTCGGGCGAAAGCAGGACGGAGTCATTGGCGAAAAGAATCAGGTTGAAGCGGTCCGTCTCGTTCAGATCCGCCACCAGATCCCTGAGCAGGTCTTTGGCTGTGTCCAGAGGATAACCGAACATGGAGCCGGAAACATCTAATACGAAAATGTATTCTCTGGGAGGAATATCCTCAGGTTCATATCTTTCGGGAGGCTGTACGGTGAGCATAAAGAAATTTTCTTCCTGGCCTTGGGAAAGAACCAGGCCGCTCTGAATTTCCTCGCCCGCCAGTCTGTACTTCAAGATAAAGTCCCTGTTTCCCGCATAGTCTTCAGAATCCACCAGGGTAATCTGTGCGCTCGCGGCATCCGTCTGATGGATGCGGATGTCGTGGGATTTGCTTGTGACTTCAGCGATGGGAACGCCCGTGGAAAGATTTACGGTGATATTGTAATCTCCGGGGACAACGGCATCGCTTGCCAGGTAGGGAGCAGCTACCCAGTCGTCACCGCCCTTGTGACCGGATGCGGGATCGTCTGCGTCATTGCCGGATACGGAACTGCCTGCATCATCGCCGGATGCGGCCGGCGGCGCATAGCGGGGGCCTACAACGGTGGGGAAAACAAATTCATAGGTATTTTCCCTGGGATTTATCAGTTCCGTGTAGTGAAGTTCGATATTGACGGTATCTCCGGGCATGATATTGGCCACGTCCATTGTAAATACATTAGGTCTTTTCTGCTCCATGAGGGAAGCGCTTTTACCCTCGCTCTTTGCCTCTTCATATTCCTTCTTTGCCTCTTCCTTTTCCTGAATCCGGGCGGTAATCATCTCATTGCCAATGATCATTTTCATGCCGTGGACGGCAACATTGGAATTGGCCGGGAACACATAGCTGGCATTGATCGGGACGCTGCCTTCGTTTACATAGGTTTGGGTCACATAAGTTTCGGCAATTACACCGTTGATATTCGAGACAACATTGGTTGCCTTTAGAGGAAAATGCTCCAAGACGGCGGCGTCCGCTTCCGTGCCCTGGATGATAAAGTAAGGGGCGAGAGGCTCTTCCTCCTGACTGCCTTCAGAGCCCTCTGCCTTCGACGCCGGCTTCTCCGCTGCGTAAACCGTGGGGCAGCCTGCTGCAAACAGCAGCAGAGCCAAAAAACAGCAGAGACATTTCTTGATTTGAGCGGTAATTCTTTTTTTCCTTCCAATATTCATTGCGGAACCTCCTTGGAATAAACGCCTAAACTGCGTTTGTCTTATATCTGGAGCCAATCATAAAGGTAAAATGCGCAAAAAGTGCATCTAAATTTCCACAGAATGGCATAATTTATCAATCATTTTTGCATCATCTGCTGTTTTGGGTAAATTGGCAATTCTGTATTTCCGAGCATCCGATCCGAAAAAAGCTACAAAAAGGGCTTGTGTTTTTTGACTATATGTGCTAGAATATCTTTCGCTGGCAAACAAGTGTCCGCGAGAGGAAAACGTTTGCGGGAAACAAAGGGTT
>CAZAMX010000458.1:0-2143 GCA_964486095.1 uncultured Acetatifactor sp.
ATACCTATGCCTTCTTTGTGCTGTATGCCGAGATTGACGGTTTTGATGCCACAAAGTACACGCTGGATTACGAGAAGCTGCCGGTCATGGATAAATGGCTTCTTTCCAGATTGAATACTACGGTGAAGGCGGTGGACGAAAATCTGGATCAATACCGGATCCCTGAGGCAGCGGCAGCTTTGGAGGATTTTGTGGAGGAAATGAGCAACTGGTATGTCCGCAGGAGCCGGGAGCGCTTTTGGGCAAAGGGCATGGAGCAGGATAAGATCAATGCTTATATGACTCTTTACACTGCTCTGGTTACTGTTTCCAAGGCAGCCGCGCCCATGATCCCCTTTATGACGGAGGATATTTATCAGAATATAGTGCGGAGCATTGACAAGGCAGCGCCGGAGAGTATTCATCTTTGCGATTTCCCGACAGTGGAGGAAGCATATATCGACAAAAAGCTGGAAGAGGACATGAAGGAGCTCAGGGAAGCCGTGACTATGGGCCATGCCTGCCGTGAGGATGCAGGCATCAAGAACCGTCAGCCCCTTGAGAGAATGTATATCAAGGCGGATTATAAGCTGGATGACTATTATACGGATATTATCAAGGGCGAGCTGAACGTGAAGGAGCTGGTGTTCACGGATGACGTGAGAGAGTTCACCGCATATGTGTTTAAGCCCCAGCTGCGCACGGTAGGACCCAAATACGGCAAGCTGCTGGGAGGAATTAAAAATGCGCTGGCGGCCCTGGACGGCAATGCGGCCATGGACGATTTGAACGAAAAGGGTGTGCTTGTTCTGAATGTGGACGGTTCCGCGGTGGAGCTGACAAGAGAAGATCTGCTCATCGACACGGCGAAGAAGGAAGGCTACGTGACACAGGAGGACAGCCGGATGACGGTGGTCCTGAATACCAACCTGACGGAAGAGCTGATCGAGGAAGGCTTTGTCAACGAGATCATCAGCAAGATTCAGACCATGCGCAAGGAGGCCGGCTTTGAGGTCATGGACCACATCAGGGTGTCCCTGAACGAAAACGGAAAACTGTCCGCTCTGGCGCAGAAGAACAGGGATGCCGTCTGCGGCAAGGTGCTGGCGGAGGAATTGACGGAAGGCGCGGACTTTAAGGTGTCAAAGGTATGGGATGACGTCAACGGCGAGAAAGTCCGGATTACCATAGAAAAGGTTTGAGAAAGTGATGCCGATATGGTAAAATAAGGCTGTATGTTTATAAAAATGACATCAAGAGTGTGCCTGCGGAAGGGATCAAAAATCAAAAGCCGCAGGCTGCGGAAAGGCGTGGTAATGGATATGAAAGGCATAGGGCATAAAAATTTAAACGAAAAGCCGGCTGCAGAGAAGGTGGTCGCGGAAAAGCAGGAATTTAACAAGGACCTGTTTAAGAGAAGCGTAGTATATAATATCAAGACACTGTACCGCAAGGACATAGAGGAAGCAACGCCCCAGCAGGTATTCCAGGCGGCGTCTCTTGCCATCAAGGATCAGATCATGGACCATTGGATCGAAACCCAGAAGGCGTATGAGAAGCAGGACCCCAAGATGGTCTACTATATGTCCATGGAATTCCTCATGGGACGTGCGCTGGGCAATAATATCATTAATCTCGGGGCATCCGCTCCCGTGAGAGAGGCGCTGGATGAGCTGGGCTTCGACTTAAACCTGGTGGAGGATCAGGAGCCTGACGCGGGACTGGGCAACGGCGGCCTTGGCAGGCTGGCAGCCTGTTTCCTTGATTCCCTGGCAACCTTGGGCTATCCGGCATACGGCTGCGGCATTCGTTACCGTTACGGCATGTTCAAGCAGCAGATCAAGGACGGCTATCAGGTGGAGGTACCGGACAATTGGCTGGAAAACGGGAATCCCTTTGAACTGCGCAGGCCGGAGTACGCCAAGACGGTAAAATTTGGCGGCCATGTTTCCATATATTGTGACGAAAACGGGGTCAATCATTTTGTGCAGGAGGATTATCAGGCAGTGAAGGCAATTCCTTTTGACCTGCCTATTGTGGGCTATGGGAACGGCATCGTCAATACCCTGCGCATCTGGGATGCGGAGCCCATAGGGGGATTCCAGGTGGATTCCTTTGACAAGGGAGATTACCGCAAGGCCGTGGAACAGGAGAATCTGGCACG
>CAZAMX010000459.1:0-2137 GCA_964486095.1 uncultured Acetatifactor sp.
AAATAAGTGGAAGCCATGGGCCCCAGCCCGCCGATAATGCCCAGTTTCCTCTTTCACATACCTCTTACGTGCTTTCTTCATTTCCGAAGAACGCCGCTCTTGCGGATTTCCGAAGAACGCTGCTCTTGCGTTCTTCTTAGCGGAACTTAGATTTCCTTGGGGATGCTTGCAGCCCCTTAGGAAATCTTTCCGCTATGGTACTTCCGGATACAGCTCATGATCATAATTATGAGAATTCCCATGCTTTGCCGAGTACTCCATCAGCTGATCCTCTGTCCAGTAAAAAATCACGGGATGATCCTTTCGGGGCGTAGTGTCCAGATGATGCCAGCCCTCTCCTATATCCACCAGATTCCAGTAGTGTGTGGTCTTGGAGGGAATCTTTTCAATATCCATGTTGGTGATGCCTGCCCGGTCCAGCAGTACCTTTGTGGTGCAGGCATAGACATAGCAGTCCCCCTGCTTCTGCACAAAGCCCTCGTAGGCCGCTTTCACCCAGTCTCCCTTGTCAGAATGACTGATATAACCCACATTCGTTTTCACATAGTTATAAATTGCCTGAAGCTTGTCATATTGACTCATCCCTTCCGTAAAAATGGATGCCAGCACGGCGTCCGCGTAACCGTAAACTTCATTCACGTCATAGGTCATAGCCAGTACCGTAACATTTACAGTAACAGATGCGGCATTTCCCGCATGGTCCACGGCAGAATAGGTTACAGGATATACTCCTTCAGCCTCCAAATTCACCTGGCTGTTATCCACATTCAGCGTAATCTCCTTCCCGCTGTTGTCCGTAACCGTAACATTCTTTTTGTAGGCAATAGACGTCCCCATAACATAGGTTATATCCCTGGCTCCCGAAATCACCGGGGGCTCCGTATCCTCTGCCAGCGTAAGCACAGCGGAAACAACAGCCTCGTTACCGCTCCCGTCCGTAAACACCAGGCTGACCTCCTGACTTCCCGCAATAGTAAGATCAGGCTCTGTGACAAAGGCTGCCGTCACCGGCGATATGTCCTGAACGGACACCAGAAAATCATCCGCAGACACCGGTGTGTTAATAAATCCGTTCACATTCCGCACTTCCACAACCGGCGGAACGGTATCCGTGATGCTAAGGATGGAACTATAGGCAATCCCGTCCACCTCTATACTCACCGTCTGTCTGGAGGGCTGGGAAGTATCAATTCCCGTAGTCAGAAGCTTTTTCTCCTGACCTGCCAGCGTAAAATCCTCCACAGTGGGCGGGGCGGCCCCTACCTCCCATTCCAACTCTGCCAAAACAGGATTGATAAACAGTGTTGTCTCCAGCCGGGTGATATTTCCGCCCATATCGCTCAAAAGAATTACCACACCCTGTTCCCCCCACTTTCCGAAATCCGGTGCCTCGGCAAAAACCACGGATACGGTAGTGGCATCCTGTACATCCGACACAAAGTCATCGGGCCTGCAGATTTGTCCATAGCCCAGGCTCACAGGATTCACGGTTCCCAGCGGCGCAATGGTATCCCGGACATAAAGAGTACACTTATGAGAAAACAGACCGCTTTTTACGTTGACCTGATACTCTCCCGGCACATGGGTATCAAACTCCGGAGCGCCGCCTGCAAATTCCGCATCCGGCGTAGGGCTTTTAAAGAAATCCTGAGGCTTGACCTCCACTCCCGCTTCCACATAACTCACCTTATAGGTAAGGCTGTCTACATAAAAACAGCCTCCCACGAGCAGCCCGGAAAGCAGCAAAATAAAGGTCACCAAAAGGGAAACCTTTCTCCGTCCTCTTCTGCCGCCCTGACGCCTGCTGTATTCTCCACCGTATACCGGCCGCCGTCCGGCTCTCATTATTTCTTCATCTCTCATCCTGTGTTCTTGCCTCTCCGGTGCATACACATCGTTGTCATTTTAACCCTGCACCGGAAAAATTGTCAATAGTAAGGATAACATGAATATGTGTCTGTTTTGTATCATGCGTGTAACAGCACGGGCCGGCACGCTAGAATCCCCGCCTGAAAGCCCACAGCCTACACCCGGGGAAACCGTATACAAAGCTTGTTTGATTACACAGGGTATGCGCCGTTTGCGGTATCCGCCTGGGTCATATCCACCTTTTCCTGCTGTGCCTGACGATATTTGA
>CAZAMX010000460.1:0-2134 GCA_964486095.1 uncultured Acetatifactor sp.
TTGCCACCGCAGTATCTCTTTCCATGTAAAAATCCGTTGTATTGCTGATAATCTCCATATCGATCCATTCCTCCATTAAGGAAAAACATGCCGCTAAGTCCGCTGTATACTCCCTACACCTTTCACAGGAACATCTTCACCGGCCTGTACCACTGCTTTTGTTCGTCATAAGCATAAATACCCGCAAAGCTGCCTTCCGGCCGATAAAAACGGACCCACCGCCCCGGCTCATGACAGACATGCTCCAGGATCTGTCCGGGGTAAATAGCGTTTCCGTTGTCCAAAAAGCGCTCATTCCCTGCGCTGACATGCAGCGCCGGACAATCCTCAAATACGCTGTCAACCGGCAGTACAGCCTCTGTCAGCCGTTCCTGATTTTTAAGCTGCTGCAGTCCGCTCATGGTTATTGCATTTTCCAGCATAAATTTTCCCACCCTGGTCCGCCGAAGACTTTTCATGGTTCCGCCGCAGCCGATCTTCGTGCCGATGTCTGCACACAGAGTCCTGATATAAGTACCTTTAGAGCAGACTACCCGCATCCTGACCACCGGCAGCCTGCACTCCAAAATCTCCAGCTCCGCGATCTTTACCGTTCTTGCCTTCCGCTCTACCTCCCTGCCGGCTCTGGCGAGCTCGTACAGCTTCTTCCCGTCCACCTTCAAAGCGGAATACATGGGCGGAATCTGCTCATAATCCCCCAAAAATCCTGCGCAGACCGCCCGCACCTGATCCTCTTCGGTCTCCACTTTTCTTTCTGCCAGCACCCGGCCTGTAATATCCTGAGTATCCGTCTCAACCCCCAGCAGAAGCTCCGCCACATATTCCTTATCCCTGTCGGCCAGCAGGTCGCACAGTTTGGTGGCGCTGCCCAGGCACACGGGAAGCACCCCTGTCGCCATGGGATCAAGGGTGCCAGTATGCCCTATTTTCTTCTGTCCGCAGATTCCCCGCATCTTCGCCACCACGTCATGGGAGGTAAATCCCGGCTCTTTATCGATTATGATAACTCCGTTGACCATATTTCCTCTTTTTTTCAGCTGCTTTGGTCTTTAGTCCCTGCCGTTCATTAACTGCTTTTCTATATGCAGGGACAGATTGTTGACACAATCATAAAACGTTCCGTGCATGATACACCCGGCTGCTTTTTTATGGCCGCCGCCGCCGAAATAAGCCGCCACCTCCGCCACATTGACAGAATCATCGGAACGCAGACTTACCTTGTACTCCAATACTCCCGTCTGGTACATAAAAATGGCGCAGCTGATACCCTTGATATTGCGCAGCTGATTTACGATTCCTTCCATATCTTTAGGACCTGCTTCGTAAAAATCCATGGTTTTCCGGTCTATAGCGCTCACAATACACCTGTTATTTAAAAAGCGGATGCTTTCCATCAGGGCACGTCCCAAGATATGGCTCTGTACATAAGTCTTTTGGTAAAAAGTCTCCTGAATCAGCCGCGGAAAATCAAAGCCATAGGAAATCAGCTTTGCTCCTTTTTCCATTGTGGCCGGCGTGGTATTGGAATATTGAAACACGCCCGTGTCATGAATCATGCCCACATAAATTGCCATGGCCAGGTCCCGATCCAGCTTTTCCTGATCTATCAGATCATAGACCAGCTCACAGGTGGAGCCCACCTGAGGCTTGATATAGTTTACATCTCCGCACCCGGAATTGCTGATGTGATGGTCAATATTGATTGTCTTCTTTGCCGCCCTGAAGTACTTTTCCGCGCCGCCCATTCTCTCCGCGTCACAATCCAGGGAAAAGAAAATGTCAAAAGACTCTTCCTCGGGGAATTCAGAGTCAATTTCATCATAGCCCTTAAGCTCACAAAAAATCTCGGAGGGCTTCTCTAAAAATACCTTTATCTCGGCTTCCGGCAGGCATTTACGCAGATACATCTGCATACTCAAAACCGCGCCGAAACAGTCTCCGTCCGGGCGGACATGGCCGCTGATGCCGATTCTTTTTGCATTTTCACACTCTTGAATCAGATTCATTTTCCTTCTCACTCCGCTCTTCGTCCAAAGCGATCACCTCGTCGATCCTATGGGACATGTTCACGCCATACTCTATGGACTGATCCACCACGAAGGTAATATCCGGCGTATTGCGCAGATTAATGATC
>CAZAMX010000461.1:0-2130 GCA_964486095.1 uncultured Acetatifactor sp.
TGGCAGCCAGTTAGTCGAGGCAGATCTCAATATCGTCAGGGACTGCTATCTTGAGCAGGGCACCTAAAACACTTCCACCAACCGCACCACTATCAATTATTACTGGTACATCATCGCCACAGGTGACGAATACGCAACGGATTACCGCTATATGGCCATCAAGGTTCCCAAGAAGATCGGCAGTAAAGTGGACGACATCATGGATTATTATTATGAATACGGTCTGCCCGCTTCCGAGCCTCTGAAAATTGCCGGCAAGATTAAAAAGCTCTCCGGCAAATACTACGATTATTTCCATGATTACTTTGTGGATGACAACGACTTTACCGAATCTGAGTTTCAGGACAATACCATTCCTTATTACATAGACGTAAACTTAAGCATGGACACCCTGAAATACGGTTATGTTTTTCTTTTCCTGGCAGGCGTGGCGCTGATCATATGGGGTATTATCCGCATTATAAACGGTGCTAAGGGCAACAGCCTGAAGACATTCCTGGCAGATTTCCAAAATGCAGGCTTTACCGATTCCGCCATTGAATCCGATATTGCTTCGGCAGCCGCTTATACAAAGCACAACGATATAAAGCTTGGCCGTCTCTGCACTTACTTCGGATTAAACAGCGCGGGACCCAGGGCCATACCCAACAGCAAGATTCTGTGGGCTTACCAGAACACCACCACCCACCGTACCAACGGCATTAAAACCGGGGTTACTTACAGTATCATGGTCTTTGCGGACGGTTTTAAAAATTCGTTTAACATCGGGGTTCCGGACGAGGCAACCGCTCAGGACATCTTAAACAAGATGAATCAGATTTATCCCTGGGTTGTGGTCGGATATTCCGAGGATTTGAGAAAAATGTTCAACAAAGACCGGGCACAGTTCCTGCAGCTGCGTTACAATACTGTGGAGCATGTGGCAGTTGAGCCGGGCTTTGAAGGTATTAACTCTTAAAAATTCGGTATGAAAGGAAGCGGATTCCCCGAATCGGAATCCGCTTTTTGTAAGGAGAACTAAATTTATGGAAGATCATCGCTCGGTACACGCCCCCATCCCCGGCCTGGGCCTTAGAAGCCTTAAGACAGCTCTGGCCGTGATGCTCACAGCGCTTTTATATGCCATCCCTTTTTTCGGCAGGAATCCCACTTTTGCCTGTATCGGCGCCATTTTCGGTATGGGCGCCGATATGGAGGAATCCCGCCGCAGCGGCGGAAACCGCTTTTTCGGTACCATAATCGGCGGCTTCATCGGGTTGTTTCTTTACTGGGGAGAGCATCTCTTTTTCCCCGAGGGAAATTATTGGCTGCGCCTTCCCCTGGCCTTTCTGGGAACGATCATCATGATCTGTCTGTGTGTGCTTTTTCGCTGGCCCGGCGGCGTTCAGCCCGGCGGAGTGGTGCTGTGCATTATTCTCTTCAACACGCCGGCACATCATATTGACTACGCCCTGCGCCGCATGATCGACACCGGCATCGGTGTTGTCATTGCCCTTGTAGTAAATTATCTTCTTCCCAGAAGCCGGCTGGAACGCTGGCTGCACTTAAAGCCTTCCGTCCGGGAAGCCCAGGATGCTGCAGGTACATCCGTACCGGAAACGGCGGCAGAAGTTTCCTCCGAAGAGATGTAATCACCCCTGTTTTCGATACTGCACCGGCGTCATTCCATAGGTCTTTTTAAACAATCGGTTAAAATGCTCCACATTGTCATAGCCTACCTCCACGGCCACGGTCTCTACCGTGTGGTCGGTCTCCCGCAGCAGAGTGCGGGCTTTTTTCAGGCGTTCCTTTTTCACCACGTCCTGGAAGGTCATCCCTGCCTTCTCTCTGATGTATTTGGAAAGATAGGGCTTGGAGAGATGAAATTCCTCGGACAGTGCCTCCAGGGTCACATTCTTGTAATCATTCTGAATATAACTGATAATTTCCACAATACGCTCTTCCCTGCCGGAGGTAATATGCTGCTCTGCCGCCAGCTTATTGGCTGCGGATGTCAGCGCGGCGATGGATGCTTTGATAATGTCCTCGTCCACTCCTACACCCCAGTACAGCTGCCCGTCGCACATCACTCCCACATAGGCCGCCGCCCGGGAGCTGGAGCCCTTGAAGATTGCATGCTCTTCATACACC
>CAZAMX010000462.1:0-2129 GCA_964486095.1 uncultured Acetatifactor sp.
TGTTTATTGGGAATGCCCCCGTCTCCCTGAAGGTCAGCCAGATTCACAAAGCTGATATTCGGAAACCCTCCCTGTCTGGTCAGTTCATCCATCTCCTTTTGAAACTGGGCATTATTCAGCATACCCTGATAATCAAACTGACTGACCGCATCCATGGTCCTGTGCATACATTCGTCACAGACACAGATATTGTTGGGCAGCTTAAACATCTTTCCTGCCTTGCTCTCAGGTCTGCGGCAGATAAAGCAAACATCCTCATATTCACTGTTATCGCTCTTTCCCGCATTTTTGGTTCTGGAAGCGTCCGGGTGTTCCTCCCGCAGACTCTCCTTTTCTTCGGCCTCTGCCTCTTCTACGGCTTCAACCTCTTTATTCTCATCCTCATCCCTATACATATCAGACATATTTCCTCTCATTCCGCCGGAATAAAAAGCACCCGGCTTTTGAACGTTTTCCGCCGACATCAGGCTTGATCCTCACGTTTCAAAGATTGCCATACTTTACCGCGGGGTATTCATTGATTGAAAACTCTGTTTTTTATAGTAACACAGACTTTGACCGCCGTCAAATCCCTTTCATTACCGCTTCCAAAGAATACAAAAGGTGCAGGGCCTGCTGCTTTAACAGACCTTACACCTATACCTTATTACAGCTTTAAATTTTGCGTTTAAGCTATTTTGCCCTTCAGTTCCGCAATCTCTTTTTTGAGCTTATCCACTTCGCAGGCCAGGTAATTAACTTTGACTTCATAAGCAAGATTTTTGTCAGCCACCGGAATTGCCTGATTAAGCTTCTTCGTCAGTTCGATAAAGTTTTCCGCTATCAACTGAATATTCTTATCCGTGTTGCTTTCAAGATGAAGCTCGATATTTGTGGTGCGTCGATTCAGTTCCTGTATCTCGGACTTCATACCCTGCATTTCCGTAAGAAGCAGATCCAGCTTTTCACTATCTGTCATATCGTCACCTCCTGCGAGTATTTTCCTCTCTGTCCTGAACAAGTTTATTATATCACAACACTTTTCTAAAGTCTATATATTATTACTAGTTTTTATATACATTTGCAACATTCCTGTCTTGCAGCAGCCTGACGACGACAGCCGCCCAAGGGGTAAGTATCTTCCTGCAAGACCTTAAAACGAAAGGTACTTAGTCTCCGTACTTTGGAGACTAAGTACCGTTACCTCCTGCTTAATTCCCTCTGGGCCTGGAGCCTAATTTGACCTCCAGCTCATACGTCTCATATTTTCCCTGCTCGGCACGCTTTATAGTGACATTGACGGTTTCTCCCGCCTTAAAATACTTTATGGCATCCTGCAGATCCGCCGAAGTATTCATCCTCTGCCCGTCAAACTTTACGATAATATCACCAACCTGGATTCCTGCCGCCTCTGCAGCGCTGCCCTCGGCAACCTCCTTGACCCAGATCCCCTTAGGGAAGCCAAACATACCGGCGATCTCGTCCGTAACCGTCTGCATGGTAACTCCCATGTAGCCCATTTCGTCTTCGTCTACCTTATTGACTCTGGTCTTGCGCTCCATCAGATCCTCAATGATAGGCATAGCGGCACTGATGGGAATGGCATATCCCATGCCTTCAACGCTGACGATACCGTCGTCAATCCTTGCCACGTTAATACCGATAACCTCACCGTTAATATTCAACAGAGCTCCGCCCGAATTACCGTGATTGATTGCCGCATTGGTCTGGATATATCTTCCGGTAGATCCGTCCTCAGAGGTCATTTCCCTGTCCAGAGCACTGATAATACCGTTGGTAACGGACTGTCCGTATCCCAGTGCGTTTCCGATAGCCACAACCGGCATCCCCAGCTTAAGATTATCGCTGTCTCCCAGTTTGGCAACCGTAATATTATTTAGGGTTTCTTCGGACAAATCGGAAATGGGCACCGCAACCACGGCAATATCCATGTCCTCATCCGTTCCCTTGATAACGGCTTTCGCCGTGGTATCGTCAATAAAGGTAATTTCCAATGTATCCGCGTCCTCAACCACATGGTTATTGGTCGCAATCAACAGTTCCTCATCCGTCTCGCCTACAATAATGCCGGAACCGCTGGACACTCCCGGCTCGCTGTAGGTCTGGCCCCAGAAGCTTGTAGTTCTGAC
>CAZAMX010000463.1:0-2121 GCA_964486095.1 uncultured Acetatifactor sp.
GTAAACAGCTTAGGGTATCTTTTCACCGCAGCCGTAAATTCTTCATCTTCCATCAGGTAAGGCAGCAGTCTGTATGTGTCATCACCACCTATGGCGCAGATAATTCCGGCAATGGATTGATCCAAAAAAGCCTGCTTCAAATCCCTTGCTCTTGCCTCCGGGTGCGCTTTCAAATACTCAATTCCCTTAAGGGAATTGGGCATAAAAACCGCCTCCAGCCCATACTCCTTTAAGCGCCTTACTCCGATTTCTATATTATGGCTGCAAAATTCCTCCCCCAGCATTCCGCTTGACAGGCTGACAATTGCCACCTTATCACCTTTCTTTAGCTTTCCCCCAGACTGCATCTTATCCGCCCTTTCTCATCCTACTACAATATATTTATGGTTAATATTCCTAACATCCAGTTAGGATGCTATCCAACTTATTAAATTTACCGGCCCCCGTTTCCTCACAGATCGATCCACTGAATAAATGCCGTCTTATCCGCGCTGTTGTACCCGGCATGCCGGTAAAAATTCAAGGTACTCTCTTCCTTTGAGCCGGTAAGCAGCATCATCTTATAGCAGTTATTTCTTTCCGCAATCTCCCTTGCATAATTCAGGCACGCCGTTGCATAACCCTTCTTTCGATAATCCCCGTGTGTCACCACATTTTCAACAAAAGCATATGGCCGCACATTTCTGGTAAGATTGGGAATAATCACGCAGACACAGGACGCCACAATCTTACCGTCTGCCTCACAGACGATCAGGTGATGGTTCTCATCACTTACAATCGTTTTCCAGGTTTCCCTTAGCTGTTCCGAATCCTCCGGCACAGCTGTCTCATGCAGGAACAGGTATAACTGCAGTATTTCCGCCAGATCCTTTTCTCTTGCTTCCCTGACCATGCCGCCGCAAATTTCTTGTTTCATTTCTCGCCCAATCCATTCTACACTATAATCCACGGGAATAAAGCCCTTGTCAAAACGCCCGCAAAAAGCAGCTGCTTTTTTATAAACCCTTTTTTGAACAGCAGCCTCGACCGCATTGTGATAAAGTGCATTATTGGATGAGCTATAATAATCCGAAAGTTCTTTATTACGCACGGTTTCACACCAGGCAGACCATTCTTCGAGTAATGAATTTGCGGTTTCCTCCTCTATTGGCGTCAAATAATATTCATTGCTCCAATCATCCTTAGCCGCATCGAATATCCGCTCATAAATACATGTGCATTCCTGATATGTGGCAAGCCCGCACAATGGCCCGTCCCACCAATCAAAAATTGTAATTACTTTATCCATGTCCGCTCCCTGTTGACGTAGAAACTCTTCTCATCTGCTGCTTTCCCTGAAATGTACCTTCCTTATCTCTTGCATACTTTTACGATCCACCCAAATTCTCAGTGTGCCACCGCGAAAAACTTAAGTAATATTTCCTTTATATGATTATACCGCCTTGCATAGGAATTTTCTACCCGAATCAGCTGAAGATCATGCGCCTTGCAGATTTGATTCTTCTTTCTGTCTCTGTTCTTTACCACCTCATCCTCAAAATGCTCCTTCCCGTCCAGTTCAATTGCAAGGAGCGGCAGTTCCTGTTCTCCCTGCTTCTCATATACCACAAAATCAAAGCGGCCGCTATAAAACAGATCATTATAACTTTCATTTTCCCGAAAAACATGAGCTATGGCAACTTCTTTATGTATCACATAGCGGCTTTGCGTCAGCCAAATGTTTTCCAGCGCATGTGTCAGATTCTCTAAAAAGGCCTCTTCCGTAGCACTGCTGAAAGGCTTTACCCCCAGGGCCCTGGACGCCGTCTGCTTAGGTGTCACCGACGTGGTTCCATTACAGCGCACATATTCCACCAATTCATACAGATCATCTTCCCCGTCCTTCTGATGGAGCCGGTCCAAATTTTTCCGGCTGGACAGCACAATCAATTTGTCCTTGGCCCTCGATGTGGCCACATTTATCAATTCTTTATTATTCTTCAGCCATTCATAGGTTCCCGCCTGGGTCTGATCGGTAATCGCAGTAGAAAATAAAATAACATCCTTCTCGTCACCCTGAAAAGCATGTACCGTTCCGCAGGTCACATTCGTCACCTTCGCCTGCTCCAGCTCTTCTTCAAT
>CAZAMX010000464.1:0-2115 GCA_964486095.1 uncultured Acetatifactor sp.
AGAAATTTCCCGGCTGGATGGGCGGTACGGCTCTGGCCGTGGGCCTGCGCTTTTTCTGCCACTTCTTAAGCGGCGCTGTCATCTGGCAGAGCGTAGGTGAACTGTGGCCGGGCTTCTCAACGGATAATACTTACCTTTACAGCCTTTTATCCAACGGTGCCAATATGCTGCCGGAACTGATTCTGACCCTTGCGGGAGCCGCCGCTCTGCTGAAGCTTCCTCAGACAAAAAAGTTAATCCTCATGCCGGAATAAATACCTCGGAGCCGGCGCCATACTGCTCTAAATGGAAGGAATATAATATTCTTTCCTTCACCGGCTTTTTTGTCAGCTTAAGAAGGGCCTGGCTGTAGTAATCCAGCTGGGTTTCATAACGGTTCCACAGCTCTTTCATGGAAGAGACGGCATCTGTCTTGTAATCTAACAGGACGATTCCGTCCTCTTCCTCAAAAAAAACGTCTATAATCCCCTGGATCAGCACACTCTCCGAATCGGGAAATTCCTGTCCCAGCCTGGATGCACTGATTCCCATGACAAAGGGCTGCTCCCGATACAGCCTTCCCTCGCTCTCGGCTCTCCACATCCGGTAAGCCAGCTCCGATTCCAAAAATCGAAGTATTTTTTTCATGTTCACTGCCTCTGCATACTCCTGCTTCAGCCGCCTGCTTTTCACTTCCTCTTCCAAAAATGCTTTCAAAGCCTGCACCGTATCAGCCTGACGGACCTTATTCCTGTATTCCGCGTAATCCTTCGTCAAGGGGCTTGAAGACTCCGAGATTTCCGAAGATCCGAATGTCCTCGAAAACAAAATTCGCCCAAAATCCAGAAGCTCCATGACTCTGTGGTAAGCGTTGCCTCTGACGGTGCCGCTGACTTTCTCTTCCTGCCTGCGGAAGCTGGGAATATAGGGCTGTATCTCCTTTTCTTCAAAAGTATGATAGGCCGCCTCATCCTTATCCGCCATGGCGGCGATCTTCAGCTCGGATACCGTAGTCTTGGTATAAAGCCCTGCCAGATTTTCAAAAGCATACCTGTCGCTCAAGCGTTCCCGCAGATACTCCAGCGCTTTTTCATCCGCCAGCTGTCCCGCCCGGTCCAGTCGTCCTGCCCGGTCACCCAGCTCCAGCTGCTCCCTGAATTCCCCGGCCGCCAGTTCTTCTTCCGCTAAAACGGTAACCTTAATACAAGTACTGCCTAAAATGGGCAGCAGAAAATCCAGATAATTTCCGCCCTCTATAAAATCCGGATACAGCAGGCTTTCGCTTCCCCTTTCCCGAAGCAATTCCCACTTCCCTGCCGCTTTCTCCAATGACCCTGTGAGAATCAACTTCTCTCTGGCACGGGTCATGGCCACATAAAGCACTCGCAGTTCCTCTGCCAGACTGTCCGCCCGCAGCTTCCGCATCAGCACATTTCTGCGCAATGTTTTATTCTTCATGCGTTTCCCCGGATTCACATAATCCGTGGCAAGTCCCAGATCCATATCCAAAATCAGGGACTGATTTGTCTCCTGCATGTTAAAGCGTTTGCCCAGCCCCGCCACAAAGGTAATGGGAAATTCCAGCCCCTTGCTTTTATGGATGCTCATGATCCTGACCACGTTGGCATTCTCATCCAAAAGCTCCGCCTCGCCGTAATCCACATCATATTTTTCCAATTGCTCCATGTAACGGATAAAGTGAAAAAGCCCAAAATAACTGGTCTTCTCAAAATCCGACGCCCTGGTCAGCAGCATCTCCACATTGGCCCGCCGCTTTCCTCCTGCCGGCAGTGCCGTCACATAACTTAAATAGTCAAAATCCGTTATCAGCTTTGTCAAAAGCTCCCGCACAGGCATATACACCGTACAACGGCGGTATTCTGCTATTTTTTGCAGGAATGCCTCTGTTTTTTTCCGCAGCATTCCATACTCCTGCTGCTTCAAAGCTCTTTCTGTTTCCCCTGTATCCCGCTTTGCGCCTGCGTTTTCTGCGCCTGCTGCTTCTGTTCCCTCTGCTCCGACTGCTTCTGCATTTTCCGGCACTTCCATGTATGCCGCATCTTCTTTGGCGGCAAACAGCTCCGCCGCCTCGTAAAGAGTTCCCTGCCTGCTGCCGCTTCGAATCAGCGCAATCTC
>CAZAMX010000465.1:0-1741 GCA_964486095.1 uncultured Acetatifactor sp.
TCCTTTCCCAGCTTATTGAGGCCGAAATACAATATCAGTGCCGTTGGCAAAAAAATAAGAATAAAAATATATGAATTAAACAGCACAGGAAAATCTTCCTCTCTTCGCAATTTCTATGAACAAAATTCTAATATAAAATTTAGTCAAATGCAATTAAATTGTGATTTGTTATGATTCGATGTATCTATTCAGGCTTTCGTATGTTAAGCCGCCTGAATTGACATTATGATTCTTTCATGCTATTATTAGACTGACAGTCGGTCGATAATTTAAGGAGAGTGCCATTGCAATGCGGGTAGTAAAGGAAGCGGAAGATCGTAAACAGGAAATACTGGATGCGGCGGAACGGTTATTTGCATCAAAGGGCTTTGATAATACCAGTATCAGCGATATTTTAGAGGAAACCGGAATTGCCAGAGGGACGCTTTATTATCATTTCAAGTCTAAAGAAGAGCTTTTGGATGCCGTGATCGAGCGGATGATAGAAGGAATGACAGCGAGAGCAAAGGAGATTGCCGACAGGAGAGAGATACCGGTACTGCAGAGGTTTACCATGATGATAATGGTTTTTCACGTAAGCAGCGATGTCCGGGAGGAAATTTTATTACAGGTGCATAAGCCGCAGAATGCCCTGATGCACCAGAAGATGCAAAAAAGCCTTTTTTTCAGGATTACACCGCTTATCACTGCGCTGATTGAAGAGGGTATCGCACAGGGAATCTGTCAGACGGATTATCCGGCAGAGGCGGTAGAGATGACGTTTTTGTACGCCAATACAGTGTTTGACGATCTGACGGAATACGGGGAAGAGGAAAAGCAGAGGAAAATAGAGGCGTTTCTTTATCATCTGGCACGGCTTTTTAAGATAGAGCAGAAAAGCCTGTGCGAGGCGGTTATGCCCCTTTTGCAAAATAATGTCGATTAAGGTAAATGAGAGGAGGCTGCAGATGGAAACAGGGCTTGTGGGCATATTGGAAACGGCGGCAGTTACTGTCGGCGGTTTCATGATAAAAAAATATTTGTTTTTAGAACCGGATATGGAAAACGGAAGACAGCAGATTTATTACGGCGTCAGCGCCTGCGTGCTGCTCTTGATTTTCTTCACCTTGGGAAAGGATGCGGCAACAATAGCGGCCCTGCTCCTGATCGGCTTGAATATCATTTTGGGCAGAAGGGGATGCCGGCCCTGGGGCCTTTTTTTGATGCTGCCGGTTTTGGGTATTTTAAATGGGCTGCTGGTTCCTTTTTTAGTAATTATGCCGCAGTTGTTTTTTGCTTCGGCAAGGGCACGGTTTGCCTACTGCCTTACGGTATATGGGATTCTGGCGCTGTTACTGTTCCTTTTTTATATAAGGGGAAAGGGCTGGAGAACTTATTTTCGGGAAAATATTCAGAAACGGCAGATGCGCAGTTGGGAGAAAATTCTTTTGTGCGTAGTGGGAACCTTTATGGTATCCTTTTCCGAAATTGCGGCAAGACAGATCGACTTTAACAGTCAGCTTCTGGCGGCAGGATATGAATATGGGCTCCAGGGACAGTTTGCCTGGGACATCTGTATTAACGGCGCAATTGCGTTCTCATTGACTGCGACGGTCATTGCATTGATTTTACAGGGAAATCTGATTTATAGTAAAACTACCAGAAGGAAACAGGACAGATATTTATATTTTCTGTCAGAAATGGATCATGAATGGTGTTGTCGCTGGTGCAGTGAAGTAAAATAAATATAGAAATAACAGGA
>CAZAMX010000465.1:1751-2115 GCA_964486095.1 uncultured Acetatifactor sp.
TATCGTGGGGATGACGAAGCTAATGCTCCGCAGAAATCCTCAAGGGCAGGACAGGGAATATCTGCTGAACATTCAAAATTCCGGAAACGCACTGCTTGCCATTATCAATGACTTGCTGGATATTTCCAAAATAGAGTCCGGCAGGATGGAGCTTGTGCCGGAGGAATATGATCTGATGCCCATGCTCAGTGATCTGGGTATGATTCTGCAAAACAGGATCGGAGGCAGGCCTGTGGAGCTGCTGTTTGACATTGACACGGATATTCCTGCCGGGCTGTACGGCGATGCTCTGCGTATCCGGCAGATTATCATAAATTTATTAAATAACGCCGTCAATTTTACGGAGGAAGGATATGTCTGCCTG
>CAZAMX010000466.1:0-2113 GCA_964486095.1 uncultured Acetatifactor sp.
CCCACAGGTACCTGATCCATTCCTTCACATCATTCGAAAGCAGGACGAAATTAAATTGCTGATACTGACATTCCGCAAATTGCAGAAAATCCGGATCCAGGGTCAGATAATTCGTCAGGTAATCCCGCATTGTTTCCGGCGGATCGGGATAGCCTAATAGAGAGAGAAATTCATCGGAACTCAATTCTCCGTTTCCGGCCCGTGTAAATAGATTTTCTTCCCGAAAGGCCCTTATAAGCCTGTCATGTTCCTTTGTTTCAAAATGCGCAAAGGTGTAGGGAATAAAATATCCTTTACTTTCCCTGATGATGACTCCATACATGTCAAGCAGCAGGGTCTTCTTTTTCGGCGGCCTTTTTTCCATAAGAAATCATTTTTCCTTTCATAAACGTGTAACCTGCGTCCGGGTGGCTTAAAAAGAATTCTGCAATTTCTATATTTCGACTGCAGTATTCTTCGGCTTCTTTGCGGGACAGGCCATGAGTCAGCAAGTGGAGAATCAGCTTGTCTTTCTCATCCTCGTTTATGCCGGCGGCCCAATCATGATAGGCGATAAAATCGTTCTTTGCTTCTTCGTAATCCGGAGACTGCGGAGTAACAAATTCCACTTTGTCGTTCATTCTTACGTTAACATCAACAAGGCCAAGCTTTTGCATCATGTGCGCAGTCCTGATGGCAACTGCGTAATCTCTGCCCTGCATTGTGAGCTCGGTCCTCCATTTCTTTTCCAGACCCTCATGTCTGCATAATTCCTGATAATCCATGCCGTCAATATAAAGCCCGCAGCATTCGAATTCCCGGTTCGCGTCAATACAGACAACATATCCCCCCGGCTTCGCAAAGGAAATCATTTTCTGTATAAAGGCCGCAGGGTTGTCTAAATGCCGCAGGACTGCCTGGCAGATCACAAAATCATATTGGTTTTCGGCTGAATACTCAAAAACGTTTTTACATATGAAAGCCGCATCCGCTCCCCAAGCCGTTTCTGCTGCCTGCTGCTTAAAGAGACTCTTACCTTTTTGAACGAGATCCTCTGCAAAATCAATTCCCGTATAGGTACTTCCCTTTGGCAGATAGGGAAGCAATAGCAGTCCCAGAAATCCATAGCCGCAGCCGCAGTCCAGCACGGACACAGGTTTATCAATTTTCCAGACCTGTGATATGAGGAAGTTGGCGTAGTCTTCATTCCAATAATTTTTTCGTGTTCGCAGAAGATATTCCAGCTTTTGATTCCAGAAATCCTTTGTGGCTGTTTTTTCCGGGATATACGTTTCGCCGTCAAGGGGTTTTAAGCCTAACAGCTGGTCGGTGGAGACTTTAAAAAGATCGGACAGTAACGGTAGGACGGTAATGTCCGGCATATTAACTCCGGTTTCCCATTTACTGATGGTTTGAAAGGATACGCCGATGCTGTCCGCCAGCTCCTGCTGTGTCATCCGATTCCTTTTGCGTAAATCGGCAATGCGCAGTGAAACTTTGTTCATGTGAACCTCCTTCTCGCACTTTTGCTGCGTCTTATAATCCCACGGAGCAAAATCTCTGATGAGAAATGCCGTAAATGGGGGCTGCCTTATGGGTATTTGATTTAATTGGATTATATCAGAAATCGGAAATTTTGTATTCTCATTATTCAGAGAATATTTTCGCCTGCCGGACGAAATGTCAGCTATTTTGTCCTCGAATCTGTTTTTCCTGTCCCGCAGGTGCTATAATCTGTTTATATGCAGGCTTTGGGCGGCCATAATTTTTGGGAAAGGAAGGTATGTCTGTAAATGAAATACAGAGAGCTGATTTGTCCCGAGTTAAGACACATAGCAAAAAATGTGCCCTATAATAAAATGATTATAAAGTGTGCCAATATTTTTCAGGCGGTATCCTTTCGTCTCACAGGGATTCCAAGAGAAGTTACCGGCAGAAGTATCAGGATCGAAGGATATAAGGGGCTTAAATTTAAGGCGGATATATTTGAGCCGGCTAATGTAAAGATTAAGCTGCCCTGCCTGATTTATGTGCATGGGGGTGCATTCAGCTATAAGGCTGCCGCTTATCATAAAAAACTTGCGTGTATTTATGCTGTGAAGGCGAACTGCAGAGTGTTTTTCCCTGATTATCA
>CAZAMX010000467.1:0-2108 GCA_964486095.1 uncultured Acetatifactor sp.
CTTTACCATCCATCCCAGAACCGGTGCTGTTGCCGAGGCCAAAGCCAAAACAGACAGCCAGATCCGCCAATCGTCAAAATTTACCTTGCCATAACTTTCTAAACTGCCGCCTGCCGCCATACTTCCCCAAAAGCAAAAAGCAAAGACAAAACAGGGATTCAGTATATCCTCTGTCTTATCAATAGCTTTACCCCCCGAAAATTTTCTTAATAAGAGGCTAAGTCCCACAAAAACAAGAAATGACATTGCACTATTGGCATATGCCAGCGATGCTTCTCCTGTATTCAAACAATATTTTATGCCTATCGCTGCAAGCAGACTCAATACTATACTAAAATACTTGTTTTTCCAAGGCAATCTTTTCACTTTTATTATCCTCGCATTTAACATGCGGGCCGTTTATTCCGACCCGCATGTTAAAATCTTCATTCTTTTATTCCTCGCTGTCGCTCTCCGCTACCTTGGCTGCCCTGGCGGCCACTTCCTTCTCCTGTACGTCTGAAGGTGCCTGCTCGTAACGGACAAATTCATATGCGTATTCGCCGCGGCCTCCGGTCATGGAGCGCAGATCCGTGCAGTAACCGAACAGACAGCTCATGGGAAGCTCTGCTTCTACGATCTGCTTTCCTCCGGGAGCAGGATTCATGCCCAGCACACGCCCCCGCCTCTTATTCAGATCGCCCATAACATCCCCGGTATATGCGTCGGGAATGGTCACCTTCAGGCTGGCAATGGGCTCCAGCAGCACGGGATGCGCCTCCATGAAGCCCTTCTTGAAGGCCTGGACGGTAGCCATCTTAAATGCCTGCTCGGAAGAATCCACCGGATGATAGGAACCGTCGTACAGCACCGCCTTGACGCCCACCACGGGATAAGCCGCCAGAGGCCCTTTCAGCACGGATTCCTGCAAACCCTTTTCCACGGCCGGATAATAGTTTTTGGGCACCGCTCCGCCTACAACCTCCTGCTCGAATATATAGGGCTGTTCCAGATCCTCAGAGGGGCTGAAACGCATCTTCACATGGCCGTACTGGCCGTGTCCGCCGGTCTGCTTCTTATACTTGTATTCCACATCCGACTGCTTCTTAATGGTTTCCCGATAAGCCACCTTGGGCCTGGACAGCTCTACCTCCACCTTGTACTCATTTAACAGCCTGCTGACAATAATTTCAAGATGCTGATCGCCCATGCCGTAAAGCAGTGTCTGACGGTTTTCCGCATCGTTTACGGTCTTCATGGTAAGGTCTTCATGACCGATTTTCTGCAGAGCCTGGGATATTTTATCCACATCCGCTTTGTTTTTGGGCTTGTAACGCATATATGTATATGGCGTGGAAAGCTCAAACTTGCCGAACTTGATTGTTGTTGCCTTGGTAGACAGGCTGTTGCCGGTCCTGGCCGCCGTCAGCTTCGCCAATGCGCCGATGTCCCCTGCGTGAAGCTCGGGCACCTCAATAGGCTTATTGCCCTGAAGCACATAAAGCTTACCAATCTTCTCTTCGATGTCCTTATCTACGTTGTAAATCAGATCATCCGTCTTCAACACACCGGAATTCACCTTGATTAGAGAATACTTGCCGATAAAGGGATCCACCACGGTCTTCCAGATATAAGCGGATTTTGCCTTGGAGAAATCGTAATCCGCATTGTAAATCTCATTGGTCTTCATATTGATGCCGGCTACCTTGCGATTTTCCGGGCTGGGGAAATACTTTACAATATCGTCCAGCAGCGTGTAAACACCCTGGCACAGCACATTTGACCCCATCGTCATGGGTACGATACTGCAGTCACACACGTTGGTCCGCAGCGCAGCCCTGATTTCCGCCTCCGAGAAAGTCTCTCCGCCGAAGTAACGCTCCATCATCTCTTCGCTGGTCTCCGCCACTGCCTCCATCAGGGTATCACGGCAGATCTGCAGGTTTGCCTTATTATATTCCGGCACCTCGCAGGGAACCACTTCCTTGCCCTGCCAGCGGTTTCCTGTCTCGGTAATCACATTGACATAGCCCACGAACTTTTCGCTTTCACGTATCGGCAGATTAAAAGGCGCCATCTTCTTACCGTATGCGGCAGTCATATCCTCCACCACCTGACGGAAGGAAGCA
>CAZAMX010000468.1:0-2103 GCA_964486095.1 uncultured Acetatifactor sp.
GCAAACTTGAGTTTGCATTTCCCCGTGTATGCCGCCTCTTGCCTTTTGACTCCTAGCAGCGCTAGGTGGGTGACCGCAACCAGACTTTTGCCTTCCCTTCCGATCCTCCTAAGGAGTGAGGGCCTGACAGCCACCTGGCGATATAGGAATCCCGTTTAAAGTAATGTAGGTTCAAAAATTGACAAGAGTTATCGGGCATCTCAGATTACTATTATTATAGCTGATTTCCCCTGTGTTTACAATAGAAATATTTTACAAACCTTTATTTTTAGTATCAGTTCAACCTTGCCTGTTATCAGCCGCCTGGGGTAATGACTTCCTGCTCAGACCGTAAAACGAAAGGTACTTAGTCTCCGCACTTTGGAGACTTAGGTACCGCTACGTTTTTTCTCGAGCGAAAGCGCGTCTGAGCAGGAAGTTATTGCCCCAGATAGCGTGACTTGCTGCAAGGCTGAACTGATACTATTTTCAGCAGGTTATCCTCACAGGCAGCCAACCCTTTCACCTGTTGCTGTTTCTGTCGGTTCGTGCTATAATTGCATTGTCTGATCTACCAGATTCCTTTCACAGATGGAGGCTGATTACAATATGAAAAAATTTATAAATATAAAAATAAGCATTCCCCTGCTTATGCTGTCCCTGCTGCTGATACTGACTACCTCTGCCTGCGGCGAAAAGCCGGCTGCTGGAAACGGTTCCTCACAGGATACCCCGTCAGGCAGCTCCGATGCAGCGGACAATCCGTCCCAGAGTACACCGGGCAGCTCCGACTCTGCGGAAGACCCTTCCCAGAGTACGCCGGACAACTCCGATCCAGGCGTTCATCTCGCGCCGAGTACCCCCAATGTCCCCGGTGTAGGCGATAATTCTTCTCTGTTTGCACCCAGCGGAACCGGTGCTTCCTCTTCCTATACCCTGGACGATCTATTTAACGGAAATCTTGACGATTTTGATTTCGGGCCCTTTTCTTCCATGACGGAATTTTACAACAGTGATGCCCGGGTTATGATAGAAGATTTTGTAAATCAGTTCCTTCATGAGCTAAACGACATGATCGGGGTCGAGACGTTCCGGAGCGCTTCCATCAGTGTCCAGGAGCCGGATAGAGTCATATACACTTACCAGTATGGAGAAATCCTGGATAACGCCGACATTATTGCCAGCTTGGAATCAGACCTGGAAACAATTATCTTGACCATGCAGGATAACATTCGCAACTACCAGTTTCATGGGATCCCTGTAAATGTCATACAGCTGAATTACCTGAATGCGGATGGAACTCTGGTTTATACATTGGATATTACGGAGGATCTTGATCCTTCCGCAATCACCGTCAGCCCGGATTCTGCCCCTGCTGAAAGTACCTCTGGAAGCCTGCAGGAGTGGTTAGATTCCGATGAGGCAGCGGAAACGGTGGAAACCATCAACAATCTGATTGCTTCCACCGGTTTTACCGTTTCCTTCGCCATTGACGGAAACACCCTGATCTATCAGTATTACCTGCCGGCCGGCCTTTCCTTCGACGACTTTACCGAGGAAGAAAGGGAAGCGACCTTTGACGCTGCGGTGGATGCCAATACAGACTCTGTTCACACACTGTTTACCATGTTTGCGGAAGAACAGGGCCTGGTTTTGGACGCTGTGCGCTTTGTCGTTTACTCAGCAGACGGCACCGAGCTTTACAGCAGGGACATTACGCCCTGAAATCCTGTGAATCACATTCCGTCTCTTTCTTCAGCCATTCCGCTTCCTCCGATGTCAGATAAGGCGAAATTCTCCGGCAGACCTCCTGCTGGTACGTTGCCAGGAAGCCGCGCTGTACGTCATTTAAATGCTTCATTTCAATGGCATCCATATCGATGGGCACCCAGGTCAGGGTCTTAAAGTGCATGAACTGGCCATACTCGTTTTTCGTATCATTCTCGGCTACCATCACATTTTCAATGCGGATTCCGTGGCTGCCCTCGATGTAAATGCCGGGCTCATTGGTTACATCCATCCCTGCCTCACTAACACTTTCCGTCTGCCCCTCCGTAAACCTCCATCTTAAACTCTTGGGACCTTCATGCACATTCAGGATATACCCGACGCCGTGTCCCGTTC
>CAZAMX010000469.1:0-2099 GCA_964486095.1 uncultured Acetatifactor sp.
TAATGTGACGTTGGTAGCATCATTTAATTTGCAGAACAACACCATACACCATCTCATGGATCACCTTCTCCAGTTCTTCAGGGTTTAAGCGTTCCAGATACTCATTCTCCGTTACATGGTGCGGCAGATACTTCCGCTTTGGACAGCCCATCAATATCGACAGGTTTTTTGATACTGCTTTATTGTTGAATGCCTGCGTCATCCTCTGCATGCTGGTAATCCCGGCAACTCCCTTAAAATACATCTGTCCCAGCATCATCCTGTTTGAATATGTGATATAGTACGGATTGCGGGGGGCCGCAGTTGCTTCAAACAGTTCAAACAGCTCCGGAACATATTTGTTCTGTACTTTACAGAACTCTGCTGCAGCGATCTTTTCTTTTTTGGCGGCTTTACGATCTTCTTTTCTTCCCATTTGTCCCTCTCTGCGAAAAAGTTTTTCTTTATTATACTTTATTTTCGCATAGATTCAGAGGGATTTATGCGAAATATTTTTACCTTTCAGAACTGGGAAAGAACCGATTTGACGTTTACTTTGAAGGGGAACCGGAAATTCAATTTATTTGCAGGAAGAAGCTTTGCAGAAATCAATGAAGAATAGTTAAGGGAAAGCAGTAATTCGCCAACGGTAGAAAATATGGAGTAAGCGGCTTTTACTAAGATTTTCCGGGTTTAGGAGAGGGTATTTTCTTGACCGATTTTGTCGAGTATGGTAAGCTTTAAAAAGTGTCAGGGCAGTGAAAGCTGCTGTTTACAAAAAGAACCAGGCATGGCGAGGAAGTATGAAGATTGCGGTTTGTGATGATGAAATTGTCCTTGTGAAACAAATAGATCAGTATCTCTGGAAGCAGCCGGGCTGTTCCGTCAGCTGCTATTCTTCCCCTGAAAAGCTTTGTGCGGAATATGAAGCAGGAAAACGATATGATGTGGTATTTCTGGATGTCTTGATGGAGCCCATGAATGGTATCACGCTTGCAAGAAGGATCAGAAGCCTGGATCGGAATGTAATACTGATCTTTATTACGGCTTATTTGGAATATGCCCCCGAGGGTTATGAGGTAAATGCGTTCCGCTATCTGCTCAAGCCGGTGACAGAGGCGGCTGTCCTGGAGGTGATGGAGGCGGTGCGAAAGGAGTTGGAGGGTGAAAGCACACTGTGGATCCGGACGGCCGAATGTGAATTACTGCTGCATACCCGGGAAATTCAATATTTGGAGGCGGATGACAAGGATGCCATTCTGTATTACATGGAGGATAAGATCCGGCTGCGCAGGGGCTTGAAAGAGCTGGAGACACAGCTTTCCCCCTTCTTCTTTTTTCGTGTCCATCGCAAGTATCTTGTCAATCTGGCGCATGTCAGGGAATTTGACGAAGAGCGTTTGACGCTGGACTGCGGCAGATCGATTCCGATCAGCCGCAGAAAAAGCAGAGAGTTTCGTCATGCGCTGGGAGCATACATTGACGGAGGATTGCATGATGAGTAATTTCCTGAAAATAGCATTTAATCTGTTGGATTACTGGATATTGATTCTGACAATGCAGTATGTCTGTGCCGGTTGGATGAATTTAAGCAAACGAAATGTGGCGGTCGGCTCCTGCTTATCCGTGATGGGGACCACGGCTGCTTTTTTCTGCCCGTACAATTTGGAGTATGTAATCGGCATGGTGGTGGTGGTGGCCGTGAGCGTTTGCTTGTTCAGTGCCAAGAGGCTTTCGGATTTACTGCGTTTTTTCCCGGCTCTTTTCATTTATTACTTTCTGGCTGTGGTCCCTGTGGCGCTGGTGCAGGAGATCGCAGGCCCCGTAAATATTCAGCTTGTGCAGCAGGACGGTCTTTGGGAAATTATGAAATATGCGCCGGACATAACCCTGTTGGTGCTATTGCTCATTTTACGCCATGTACAGGTTAAGTATCGGCTGAAAGTGCATTTTTCCCTCAGGGAAATTTTAGGCAGCATTGCCATGCTCTTTTTTTCCATTATTGACGGAGCGTTTATTATCATGCTGAACAGAGGGCAGTATGAGCCCATGTGGTATTACATATATATGTTCATTTTTGTGGGCGGCTATTGTGCCGGGGTGGGATATTTTGTGTATTG
>CAZAMX010000470.1:0-2097 GCA_964486095.1 uncultured Acetatifactor sp.
TGTCGACAGAAGCTACGGGAGAAAGCATAATCGGTATGACAAGTACGAGGATACCCATGTGATCAATGCCTATGAATGATGTATTTTAGATTTTGAAGCGGAGGACGTAAAGGAAAATTTAAGATGATCCGGACAGGATTTAGGCGAAAGCTGTATTCACAGCAAGGAAGATAGGAACAGAGTTTCATGAAATACAAATGGTGTAAAATAGGGATACTGGTGATAATTGTTTCCTTTATGGGGTTTGTCGTGGAAAATATCTGGCTGGCCCTGACAAAGGGGTACATGAACAACCGCAACATGGAGCTGCCCTTTCTGCTGGGTTATGGCCTGGCCATGGTGGCTATTTACATATTGTTTGGAATACCCTCCGAGATGAAATTTCTTACCAGGTATCCGGTGAAGGCATCCCGTTTGGTAAAATTTCTTCTTTATTTTTTATGTGTCATGGTTTGTATCAGTATCGGGGAGATTATCCTGGGAATGGTAACGGAAGAGTTTTGCCACATCGAATATTGGAATTATTCCCTGATTCCTCTGCACATTACAAAGTATACCTCCGTGCCCACCAGTATGGGATTTGCGGCTATGGTCACGCTTTTTATGGAAAAGGCTTTTCCCCTGCTGATGGCTAAGATGGAGGGCATGGACGGAAGAGCTCTGCGCATTGTTGTATGCGTGGTGCTGGTGATGATGGCGATTGATTTTATCCGTTGCTATGGTCATATGATAAGAACCCAGAATTTTTATGAAAAATGGAGGATTACCCTGCGGTAGCGCGGCAGATTAAAAGAAAGGCATTGCAGAATGGACATGCTCGAGCAGTTATATTCAAAGCCATTACCGTGTATATTGCCTGTGCTACCAGGCCGGGGGCCACTGTTCTTGACGCTTTTGCGGGGAGCGGCAGCACCGGAATTGCGGCACTGTTATGTGAACATCCTACAGAGCGAATGAAAACCATTGCCAAGGAACCGGGGGTAACCCCTACATGGGGAAAGCGGAACGCCGTTTTGTATGACATTGGCACATATGCGGCGTTTGCGTCAAAAACCATGCTGAACGGACTGAAGTCAAAGGAGTTTGATGCTGCGATTGCGGATTTTGCTGTCAGGGCTGCCGCTGTAACGGGGGATATGTATGCTGCCAGAGATCCCAAGGGAGAAACAGGATCTATCCGCTATGCTCTTTGGTCGGAAGTCCTTGTCTGCCCGGAGTGTGGAAAAGAAATTACATATTTTGAGCAGGGAATCTCCAGAAATCCCGTGGAATTTAAGGAACGTATTGTCTGCCCCCACTGCAAAAAAGAGCATTCCGTGGATGAGCTGCCTTTTGCCAGAGAACAGGTTTACGACAGGATACTTCAAAAATATATGGTTCAAAAAAAACGGATACCTGTATGGATTTACGGGACGACAAACGGTAAAAACTGGGACAGGACCGCAAAGAAAGAGGATTCGGAAAAAGTAAATCGAATTTATGAGCAATGCGATGCCGATATGGTACCGCAGGAAATTCAGTGGGGTGAGCTGCACCGCACAGGGTACCATTTTGGAATAACTCATCTGCACCATTTCTATACCGTAAGAAATTACACGGTTATGAAAAAATTGTGGGAGCTTGCCGGTACCTATCCGGAAAAAGAAAAGGACTCATTAAGGCTGCTGCTGCTAAGCTATAACGCTGCCCATGCTACCATGATGACGAGGGTAGTGGCTAAAAGAAAAGCAAAGGATTTTATTCTTACCGGAGCACAAAGCGGTGTGCTGTATATCAGTAAGCTGCCGGTGGAAAAGAATATTCTTTTGGGATTAGAGCGGAAGGCAAAGTACTTTTCCCAGGCATATGCTTTGCTGGAAAAGTGTACGGGAAATGTATCTGTGAATAATGCTTCCAGTTCCCGGATGTGTGAGGCAGACAACAGCATAGATTTTATTTTCACAGATCCTCCTTTTGGAGATTTTATTCCCTATGCAGAGGTCAATCAAATAAATGAACTGTGGCTGCAGAATGTTACAAACCGACAGGAAGAAATCATTATCAGCTCTTCCCAAAACAAGGATATTACGGCGTATAAGGATATGCTGGCACAGGTAT
>CAZAMX010000471.1:0-2083 GCA_964486095.1 uncultured Acetatifactor sp.
CGCCCTCATTTCTGCACCTGCGATGCTTTTTTCTGTTTTAAAATCGGTTCCACGCTGAACACCTCACGGAAAAACTCCGTGCGTTCCCGGAAAAATCCCTTCTCCAGAGTAATATCCTCCTCAGTATCCGCCGTGAGAAACAGCTGATTGTCCTTCAATACTGCCTTCATTCCTTTCAGCTTCTGCTTGTGGCTTCTGTCCAGACCGCTGGAAAGTCTTAAAATTGCCGTCAGCTTTGCAATCTTAAGGTAAGTCTCCCGATCCAGCCCCTGCCGGCCGTAATAAATAAAGCTGCCGTGGTTAAAGCGCACAATATTGGCAACGATCTCCCGCTCCGCATGGGACAGACCAATAATCTCCGTAGCCATGATAATATCGTAAGAAGTCTCTCCTATATTCACCATGCTGATATATCTGCCGCAATCATGAAGGATCGCCGCCAGCCTTAAGTACAAAAGATCCCGTTTCCCCAGGCCATGCGCCTTCTTCATGCTTTCAAAGATGGTGACCGCAATGTTATCCAGTGTTTCGGAACGCTTCCTGCTGCCCATATACCGCTTGCTGATATTGACGGCACAGGCGATAATATCTTTTTCAAAGTCATGCTCTCCCCTGAACATCTTTATTTTTTCCGCATATTCGTACGCTATGCCGTCACAAAGCGTCACCCCGGGAGCCCATATTTTCTCTACCCCCATAAGCCTTGCAATGCCGCCTGTGAGCACGGCGCTGACAAACACCAAAGGTACCTTTTCCTCCGGAAGCCCTAATGCTTTCGCCACCTGGGCAGGATTTCCCGTGCGCAGTTTGTCCATCATTTTATCAAATCCCTCACTGTCCAGCACGGCTTTGCCGGGATTGCCGCCGGTCAGCTTTACTGCCAGCGGTGAGAGATAGTCGTCAATCACAATCAGGTTTTGTATCTGCTTATCTTTCAGGTACAGCTTTTTATAGCCCGTAAGCTGAGCCATGGCCATCTCATCAATAAAAAATTCCTGCAGGGAATGCTTTACCTCGAAGCGGCTCATATACTCCTGAATCCGTAACACCCCCAGGCGGAGGTTCTGCGTAGATACCAGAGTGTCATTGTCAAACAGGGATATTTGGATACTGCCTCCCCCTATGTCCAGGATCGCCGTTTTTTCTTCTATAATTCTGCGGAATCTCTCGCCCTTGGATGCCACGGATTTGTAATCCAGAAAAAGCTTCTCCGAATTGCTCAATATTTCAAAGCAGATGCCGGTCCGCTGTGCAATCTGATCCTGCAGTATAATGGAATTTTCCGCTTCTCTGATGGCACTGGTGCCGTATGCCTTATAGGCTTCCACCTTGTAAGCTTTCATAATCCCGGCAAATTCCTTTAAGGTGCGGCAGACCTCGTCCTGTTTCTCCCTGCAGATCCTGCCATGGGCATAGGTATCGCTGCCTAAGGCCAGCCGTCTGCTGACATGATAAATCTCCCGCATGTTTTTTTTCCCTGAAAATTCGTATATTTTCATGGTAAGTTCAAAGCTGCACACCACTATGGAAGCAAAGGTTCTGACGCTCATACCTGCCTCCTTCTGTTTTTAATGCTGCAAATCACGTTGCCATGGAGCTGATATAATCCACAAACTGCCTGGCCGTCCGCCCGGACAGCCCGCCGTGGGAAAGCTACCACTTATTGGCCTCCGCCAGCAGATCTTCTTCCGAAATCTTTAGGCCGTCCCGCTCCGCCAGGGCCTTTACGATACCTTGAAACTGCTTCTTTTACGGGGCTCCAAAATAGATGGTCACGCCGAAACGGTATACCAGCGAAAGTTTTTCCTGCACAGGGTCTCCGGTGTGCATATCCTGGCGTATTTCTTCCCTGTCATGATAATTTTCCCGGATCAGGTGCCGCCTGTTGGAGGTTGCATAGATTAAAACATTCTCCGGCTTTTTCTCCAGGCCGCCCTCTATCACAGCCTTCAGATATTTGTATTCTATTTCGAAATCCTCAAAGCTCAGGTCATCCATATATATAATAAACCTGTAATTCCGCTTCTTGATCTGCCCGATGACCTCATGCAGATCCTGAAACTGATGTTTGTATATCTCTCTA
>CAZAMX010000472.1:0-2073 GCA_964486095.1 uncultured Acetatifactor sp.
AAACTCCAGTTCCCGAAACAGTAAAATTTGCTGCAGCCGTTCCAAATCCGTATCTACATATAGTCTGTATCCGGCATCGCTGTATTTTGACGGATGTAGAAGACCGATTTTGTCATAATATTGGAGCGTACGGACACTTACTCCTGCAAGCTTGCTCACCTCATGTATTGTCATCATTTAAGCTTCCCTCCCTGATTGCACTATTATAAACTATGACGCTGCGTAATAGTCAATAGATTTTAAGCGCATGGACGGATATTCCATGCGCTCTGACACTGTGTAACGATTCTGTTGTGATTTATGATTATCAGTTGGTTTCTTGATTCAAAATTTTTGCCGGGCCGGAGATTACTTCTCTTGCCACATACAGGGTACTGTCGGCCCTGGCAGTCATGGTCCATTTCACAAGGGTCATTTCTCCCCGTTGAATCTCAATACAGGTAATACAGCGAGGGTGGACGCAGCTGCCTGTATTGTAGTAAAAGGATGGTTCTTCCGGCAGCACGGGGCGGTGTGTATGCCCCGTGACCAAAATATGCCGATGAGCCTCCGCCCAGCTGCGTAAGTCTTCCTCACATTTTTCCTTTACCTGATAATTCTTGGCAGCGCTGGTAGGATCCAGAAACCCTAAGTTTTCCAGGGGACTCCAAAAATACCGCACCAGGAACCGGGCTATGGGCCACAGCGTAGAGTTTAGCAGACTGGCCTGATGGCCGTGGGTCAGGTACAGCGACTTTTCCGGCATGGCGTCAGAGTACAGGATCACCGCCTCTATAAAAGCCGGATTCTTTTTGCGGACAATATTATGATTGCCGTAAATAAGGTGAAGGCGGCCCCTTTCTTCAAACCGGGCGAACATACAGTACGCATCTTCATGGATCTCGGTAATGTTGCGCAGTTTCCGATTCTCCCACAGTTCTTCCCCGTCCCCCAGCTCGATATAAGTAAAGCCGTTTCTGTAATAATATTCCAGGGCCGCATAATACAAATGCTGATTTTTCAAAAAATTGTCCGAAGAGGTACCCACCCCCCTGTGACAGTCGCTGATAAGCACATATCTGGAACATCTGTTAAAGGGCAGCACCAGCGCCTGCGCAAAGGCACGTTCCAGACGCTTCCCGGTACTCATAACTTCTCTCTTCTGCCAGGTCTGCATCTATTGCAGCACTTAGGACGATGACAGCCGTTTTTCTTATGGCACCGCCTGTGATAACGGCGCAGGCGCATCAGCTTCCTGAAACAGAACGGGATATAATAGTACAGAAACAGAATGCGGTCCTCCGTACAGACAAAAGGTCTGGTAATCCATACAAACAGGCGGCAGTATATCCGGTTCAGGCATTGAGACAGCCGGCGGTGAAACCGTGTCAACAGACCGTAATGCTTAGGTAAGGGCCGATGGAAGGCAAAGGACAGGCAGAGATTCTGCACCGTAATCAATTCCTCGGGATAACCTGCACGACATAAGCCCCGGCGAAAGGCCTCCAGCATTTCCCCATTGGGGAAGCAGATCGACGCCTTCAGGCAAAGGTCCGAAGGACGGGAAAATACACCCGGTATAAAAGCTGTCAGCCACCAATGTCTCTCGGATATTTTGACAAAATCACCGTTTTCTTCATACAGCTCCAGGGAGCAGGGCAGCATTTCTTCATCTCCTGCCGCCCGGAAAAGCGTGGTGCGGTATTCAGACTCCGAAAGCAGCCTGTCAGCATGGTAAATTCCGATTTCCGCACCGGTATTGATTCCATACTGTCCTTTCCAGAACTCGATCAGCCATGTCTTCCCTCGATAATTGAAATAGACCGGAAGGGAGTCAAACACCATCTGAAAACGTGGAGCCATATAGTCATAAGCCCAAATGTAACCGGCGGCCTTCTGCCAGGCGTCCAGGGTGGACGAGAAATAACCGCAGCAGCAATGATAGGCATAGCCATAGGGTTTTGCCAGTTCCTCCACCAGTGAGCATTTATCGCACTTATCCATGCACTCGATCTTACAGATGTTCTTTTTCCGGCGAAAATGTCCATGGAGTATGCCTATCAGGGCAAGCAGCTATAAAATAACCAGAGCAGC
>CAZAMX010000473.1:0-2070 GCA_964486095.1 uncultured Acetatifactor sp.
CTGGGAGAATATCTGTGGCGTACGCTGGATGCGGCCCGCAAGCGTCCACCCTACATTATAGACGAAAAGCTTGCTCCACAAGACCGGAAGCCGTCTCCGCAGAGCAGCGAAGAACAGGCTGAAAAAAGAACCGACAACTAAAATACAGTCGCAGTATGGAGGCTGATCATGACAAAAAGACATTGGACTATCCTTTTTGCCATACTTATTTTTGGCAGTGCATTGGCAGCGTTAAAACTGATCTTTTTTGATTATACCATGGATGAAGAATACCAGCTGATGATGGGTTACCGCATTCTGCGGGGGGACCATCTTTTTCGGGAAATGTGGGAGCCCCATCAAACCTCCGCCTTTTTGTGCACCGGCCTGATGTGGCTGTACAGGACCCTGACCGGAACCTACACAGGCATCCTGCTCTTTTTAAGACTGTGTACCACGCTGATTCAGATCGCCCTCAGCTTATATCTGTACCGGATATTATCAAAGCTGCTGGATTAAAACTATGCGCTGCTTTGTTCCCTGATTTATTTCAATTCCGTACCTAAAATCATCCAGATTCCGGACTTTTCCAATATGCAGCTGTGGTTCTTTACCCTGACGGTACTGCTGTTGATGCAGTATTACCTGCAGGCAGACCCGGAGCAGAGAAAAAGCCGGCTTGTTTTTGCCGCCGGGATCTGCATGGCGCTGGAGGTCCTCTCCTACCCTTCCTGTGTTATCCTGTTTCCCTTTTTCCTGATCTGTATTTATCGGTATTCAAAGCAGAAAAAATGGCGGGATATGGGCTTGTTCTGTGCTTCCTGCGGCTTAAGCGCCGTTTGCTGGCTGTTCGTGGTCCTGCGCCACGTGGGAGCAGCCGAGCTGCTGCGCAATGTGAAATATCTGCTGGATTTTGACTTAACCCACGAGCTTTCCGGAGCAACGGCAGGCAAACTGCCGGGAATCCTTTCCAACCTGTGGGGCGGCTGCGCAATTTTACTGTTGATATGCGTTCTTAGTCTTCCTGTTCTTGCACTGGTCCGGTTTAGAAATCGAAATTTGCACAGACGGCAGTATTTTCTGATTTTTCTGGTAATTCTCGTACTTATTTCGGCGTGCGTACAGGCTTATTTATGGATATTCCGAAAAAGCGGCTATGAGGTTTGGCAGCTGCATCTGTTTTTGCTATTGCTTTCCGGCTTGCTTGCCTGCCGGTCTGCCGGAAACAGGCGGACATACCTTTACATGGGAATTGTCGGTACACTTATTTCCTTATTGGCCGTGATCTATATCAGCGATCTGGAAATGTTCTATGCGCTGCCCCACGGCATATTGGGCGGGGTATTTTGTGCCGTTATTTTGGTTCTTGCCCTGGAAAACACACTTCCTGAGACTGCCGGCAAATGGAGCCGTCTTCTGCTGATCAGTCTGTGTCTTATCAGTATTACCGGCAAGGGGTATACCCTCCGGGCAGGCCGGGATTATAATGTGATCACCGATACAAGAGGCGTTATGCGGTATGGGCCGGCGGCCGGCATTTTATCTGACTACATGAACTGCTATATCTATAATTGCAACTTTGAGGATTTTAAGGCAAATATAAATGAGGATGACGTGGTGCTGATCGTGACAAATATGGTCATGTCCGCAGGCACTACTCCATATATGATGGTCTGTGCTGATGTGGCTCATTATTCCATTGTAGACCCTACAGCCTACGACGAAAGACTGCTTGCTTATTGGGAGCTGTATCCTGAAAAGCGTCCCAATGTCATTGTAGTTGACTGCTGGTATGGTCAGCTGATGGAGGATCCTGACAGCTGGATCATGCAGTATATAGAAAATGATTTCGGATACAGTCAGATGAATGACGGCAGGTATGTGAGATTTTACAGGAAATAGGAAGAGGCGGATATGAAACAGTTTTTAAAATTTGGCCTGGTGGGATTGAGCAATACTTTGATCAGTGAGACGGTTTATGTGGTAATCGTCTGCCTGAAAGGACATTATCTGCTTGCCAGCACCACCGGATTTGTTCTCAGCGTATTTAATGCCTATTACTGGAACAGCAGATACGTCTTCAAGGAGGAC
>CAZAMX010000474.1:0-2066 GCA_964486095.1 uncultured Acetatifactor sp.
GCTGCTCTCTGCAGGTGCAGATCAGGAGGATGAATTGTCAAGCGCTTCCGACATGGATCTTTCGGACGAGGATGTACTGAAAATGCTGGAAGAGAGCGATGATGAAGAGCTTCAGGACATTCAGGATATGTTACAGAAGTCTGATAATAACGAGGCAGTGGACGATTCCATTACGGCAATGCTTGAGGATTATCCGGAGGAAGATCTGGAGGCCAAAATCATCGGCGGAGGGGAAAATTCCGACAGCGGTGAAAAGAAAAGGCTGGCAGAAGAAGCCCGGAAGGAAAAAAAGGAGCTTGCAAGGCTTAAAAAGGAAAAGCAGAAAGAAGAGGCTGCCGCCAGAAAAGCAGAAAAGAAGGCAGCCAAGGAAGCGGCGAAGGCGGGAAAGTCCAAGCGGGGGCAGAAAGCCGCAAAGCGGGAAGACGAGCAGCAAAAAAACAGTCAGGAAAAGGAAATGCAGGAAGACCTGGCGGATCAGGATTTATTTGATCCGTCTGTTTTGGATTCCATTGTTTCCGAAGCGGACCGGGTCGGTCAGAAACCGGAGCAGCCGGAAGAGGATGTGACTTTCGAGCCGGATCTTACGGACGGCGCCGGGGAGCAGAGTTCGGAAGCGGTAGGGTTTGAAGGCGAAGAGCTGGATCTTGACAGTCTGTTTGGAGATGACGGGGATGCCGCTCTGTTGGCGGATATGGGTGATGATGCGGATGCCGTTCTGGCACCTAAGGAGGATTCGAAGTTTCAGGAGAGTGGAGACACCCCGAAGGAAAAGCAGGGTTTTTTTGCCCGGATTATGAATTTCCTGACAGAGGAAGACGAGGAAGAAAACGAAAATATTAAGCTGTCCAAGGAAAATAAAGACATTTTGGACGATCTGGATCAGGAAGAAAAGAGAGCAAAGGGCAAAAAGGGGAAGAAGGGCAAGGAGAAGGACGCCAAGAAGATAAAGGAAAAGCCCAAGAAAGAGGCGAAGTCTAAGAAAGCGCCGAAACCAAAGAAGGAGAAGCCGGTCAAGGAAGAGCCTGCTGTGCCGGGCAAAAAGCTTTCCTTTAAAAAGGTACTGCCGGTGGTGCTGGTGGGTGTATCCGTAGGTGTGCTTTTGTTTGTGTTTGTCAATTCCGTAACGGATTATGCGGATAAGAAGACGGCAAGAACCGCTTATTATGAGGGTGATTATCAGACCTGCTATCAGAATTTGTTCGGCAAGGATCTCAATGAGACAGAGAGCATCATGTTCGGCAAGTCGGAAAGTATATTGTATATCCGGCTTTGGATCCGTGAATATGAGATGTTTATGGCAGAGGGGAACAGAGTAGGGGCTCTCGACAGCCTGATCCAGACCATAGACAGTTATCCGGGGCTGTATTCCTATGCCGGCCAGTGGAATGCGGAGCAGGATATAGCGGCCGGGTATGCCATTATCTTAAACTATTTGTCCGGTGAATTCGGACTGACGGAAGGGCAGGCGCAGGCCATTGCCGCCGTGCGCAGTGACCGGGAATATACAAAAATGGTGACGGCCATCGCAGGGGGAAGGTCTTTTGAAAACTGGGATGAACCGGAAACGCCCGCTGTGCCGGTGCAGCCCCCCACAGCTTTGGAGCCTGAGGAAAATCCGATTCCGGATATGCTGCCGGAGGAAGACGGCCTGGGGAGTGACACCTTTATTGACAACCAATAGCTTAAAAAGCAGACAGCCGTATACGCGGCGGAATGAGGAACAACATGATTGCGATCATTGATTATGATGCGGGCAATATCCGAAGTGTGGAGAAAGCTTTTGCGTTTTTAGGGGAATCGGCTGCAGTTACCAGAGATCCGGAAACCATTCTGAATGCGGACGGGGTGGTGCTTCCGGGAGTAGGAGCCTTTGGCGATGCCATGGATAAGCTGAGGGCTTATGGCCTGGACCGGGTGGTCAGAGAATGCGTTGACAGGAATAAGCCGTTTTTAGGGATATGTTTAGGTCTTCAGCTGTTGTTTGCGGAAAGCGAGGAATCTCCCGGCGTGGAAGGACTGCATATCCTGGAGGGCAGGATTGTAAGAATACCGTCGGATCAAGGGTT
>CAZAMX010000475.1:0-2066 GCA_964486095.1 uncultured Acetatifactor sp.
GTTTATAAGGGGAAATATGCTGGGAGACGTGATGTTCTACGGGCGCGGCGCAGGCAAGCTGCCCACAGCAAGCGCCGTGGTGTCCGATGTCATTGACTGTGCAAGGCATATAGGACGCAGCAGCATCATCTGTCTCTGGGATCAGGAGGAAGCAGGATTGGCAGATGTGGGCGAAAGCAGGAAACGCTTTTTTGTCAGGGCCAAGGTCTCCGCACGGGGGAAGGCGGAGGAAATTTTTCCGGGCTGCCGCTTTGTGGAGTGCGGCAGAACGGAGGATTGCGGCTTCCTGACGGCAGAAATGAGCGAAAAGGAATTTCGGGAAAAGAGCGGCGCATTGGGAGACGGGCTTTTAAGCAGGATCCGCTTGGCATAGTAGTGTGAAGAGAAATTCTAAAACTTCACACCGAAGAACGCAGGCGAGTAAACTCGCCTTGGGCAGCGTTCTTCATGGAACTTTAGTTCCGTTGAAATAAATAAAGCAATATGAGGTGCAGGAGAGATGGCAAAGGTTGTAAAATTCGGAGGCAGTTCGCTGGCGAGTGCCCAGCAGTTTAAAAAGGTGGGAGAGATTATCAGGGCGGATGCTGCCCGAAAATATATTGTTCCGTCAGCGCCGGGGAAACGTTTTAAGGACGATACCAAGGTGACGGATATGTTATATGAGTGTTATGGACTGGCGGAGAAGGGCAAGAGCTATAAGAGCAAACTTACGGCCATTGCGGACAGATACCGGGAGATCATAGACGGACTGGAATTGAATTTAAGTCTGGAGCAGGAATTTTCGATAATCGAGAAGAACTTTAAGGAGCGGGCGGGCAGCAATTATGCCGCTTCCAGAGGTGAGTACCTAAACGGTATTATCATGGCGGCATATTTGGGATGCACCTTTATTGACGCGGCTGAGGTTATCTTTTTCAAAGAGGACGGGAGCCTGGATGAGGGAAGGACGGACGAGACCCTTTCCGCCAGGCTGAAAGAATGCGATATGGCGGTGATACCGGGCTTTTACGGCGCCATGCCGGACGGTACCGTAAAAACCTTTTCCAGAGGCGGATCGGATATAACGGGCTCCATCGTGGCCCGGGCGGCTCAGGTGGACGTATATGAGAACTGGACCGATGTATCGGGCTTTCTGGTGGCGGATCCCAGGATCATAGACAATCCGGAGGGCATTGAGGTGATCACCTACAAGGAGCTGAGGGAGTTGTCCTACATGGGGGCCGGCGTGCTTCATGAGGAATCTATTTTCCCCGTGCGTCAGCAGGGGATTCCCATCAATATCCGCAATACCAATGCGCCGGAGGACAGCGGCACCTGGATCGTGGGCAGTACCTGCCAGAAATCCAAATACGTCATCACCGGCATTGCGGGAAAGAAGGGCTTTTGCTCCATCAATATAGAGAAGGATATGATGAATGCGGAGATCGGCTTTGGCAGAAAGGTGCTGCAGGCCTTTGAGGAAAACGGCATCTCCTTTGAGCATATTCCCTCCGGAATTGATACGATGACGGTGTTTGTACATCAGGATGAGTTTATGCACAAGGAGCAGAAGGTGGTGGCCGGGATCCATCGGCTGGCCAACCCGGATTCCATAGAAATCGAGTCGGATCTGGCGCTGATCGCCGTTGTGGGACGCGGCATGAAATCCACCCGAGGTACTGCCGGCCGCATTTTTTCCGCATTGGCTCATGTCAATGTCAATGTCCGCATGATCGACCAGGGCTCATCCGAGCAGAATATTATCATCGGGGTGGCGGATGATGATTTTGAAACTGCCATCAAGGCCATCTATGATATTTTTGTGGTGACCAGACTGTAGTGCGGGCGGCGGAAATATGCGGTGGAAATATATAGTAAATTCATGTTTATTGTTGACATTTGTCGATGAGGAAAATATAATGGGTTTATCAGCCGAGTGCTGACAGGCAGAAGATAAGTTTTAAAGCTACAAAAGAACTCTGAAAAAGCGAAAGAAATCAGGAGTACAAAAGATTTCTGAAATACAAAGGAAATCCGAAATACAAAAGAAGTCTGCTGAAACACAAAAGAAGTCTGGAACACAAAAG
>CAZAMX010000476.1:0-2065 GCA_964486095.1 uncultured Acetatifactor sp.
GATCACCGATGACCCCAATTATTTCCTGGTGTCCAACGGCATTCAGGAAATCCGGGAGAACGGCTTCGGACGCGAAAATATTCCGGCCATGATGGCGGCGGTGGTAGTCATTTCCCTGCCCCTGATTATCCTGTTTTTAATCTTCCGCAAAAAGATCATGGAGGGTGTGGCAAGGGGAGGTACAAAAGCATGAAAAGGTTTAGAACAGTCCTATTGCTTACGTTTTTTTCCCTGTTTGTCCTGACCGGCTGCCATGGCTCCAGGGGAAGGGATCCTTTTACCATTCCCGATGAATTTGATACCTCACGGAATTATGAGATCACCTTCTGGGCCAAAAACGACACTAACAAAACGCAAACGGACATTTATAAAAAAGCCATTGCGGATTTTGAGGACCTGTACCCCAATATCACCGTAAATTTAAGGCTGTATACGGATTACGGCAGAATCTACAATGACGTGATCACCAATATTTCCACAGATACCACCCCCAACGTGTGCATCACCTACCCCGACCATATCGCCACCTATCTTACAGGCGTAAACGTAGTGGTACCGCTGGATGATCTGCTTACGGATGAAAAATACGGTCTGCACGGCAGCGAAATCCGCTTTGATGCTCCTGCACGGGATGAGCTTATTCCACAGTTTATTAACGAATGCTTTTTCAGCGGCCATTATTACGCCGTTCCTTTTATGCGCTCCAGTGAGGCCTGCTATATAAATAAAACATATGTGGAGGCTCTTGGATTCGAGCTGCCGGAAACCCTCACCTGGGACTTTGTCTGGGAGGTTGCCGACGCGGCAACGGCCAAAGACGCGGAGGGTAATTATCTGGTCAACGGGCAGAGCGTTATGATTCCTTTTATCTATAAATCAACCGACAATATGATGATCCAGATGCTGAAGCAGAAAAACGCCGGATACTCCACCGCAGAGGGCGAGATTCTGATCTTCAATGACACTACGGAGGAACTGCTGATAAACATAGCGGAGCATGTAAAGAAGGGCGCCTTTTCCACCTTTAAAATATCCAGCTACCCTGCCAACTTTTTAAACGCAGGACAGTGCATCTTTGCCGTTGATTCCACGGCCGGGGCTACCTGGATGGGCTCCCACGCACCGCTGCTGGACATCAGTGAAGAGCAGCTGGTTGAATTTGAGACAGTGGTCATGAAGGTCCCGCAGTTTGATCCGGAAAATCCCGTCATGATTTCACAGGGACCTTCCGTGTGCATTTTTAATAAGATTGATCCCCAGTAGGTTCTGGCCTCCTGGCTGTTTACCGAAGATCTGCTGACCAACCAGGTCCAGATTGCCTATTCTCAGACGGAAGGATATGTTCCCGTCACCTCCATGGCACAGAATTCCGCAGAATATCAGGATTATCTGTCCAGAGAGGGGGAGGACAACAAACTTCATTATGACATCAAGCTGAAAGCTGCAAAGCTGCTTCTTAACAATCCTGACAGCACCTTTGTAACCCCCGTGTTCAACGGCTCCGCCTCTCTGCGGGACGCCGCCGGCCAGCTGATCGAGAATGTAACCAAATCTGTCCGCCGAAAGGAAACAGTAGATGCCGCCTACATGGAAAAGCTGTATACGGACGTAACCAGCCTGTACCGCCTGGATCAGAAAAGTGCTGCTGCCACAGGCAAGGCAGACTTAGGTCCCCTTCCCGGTACGGCAGTGATTCTGCTGTCCGTCCTTGGGCTGGCCTGGCTGCTGATTATCGTTTATGTATGCCGGGAGGCCGTAAAGCTACGGAAAACCCGTCATAATGCCCATTGATTTTTGCGTGGATTACGGTATAATAAATTTGATTCAAAAAACACGGCTATCCGAAAGCTGCTTCTATGGATACCGCAAGCTATCACCTTTAGAAAAGAGGAGGAAATTATGAAAAAGACACTTGCTATGCTTTTGGCACTGACTCTTGCCTTTGCGTTTACCGCCTGCGGCGGTGACTCCGACGCAAAGTCCGAGGGCGTTATGACCCATGAGGAGTATACTGCTGCCGCCCTGGACTCTGAAGTAGTCATCGAGGCTTATGTTCAGGCACATC
>CAZAMX010000477.1:0-2061 GCA_964486095.1 uncultured Acetatifactor sp.
GGATCATACGCAGCTGAAGGCCTTTTCCACAAGGCAGTATATTACTCGCCTGTGTGAAGAGGAAATAGAGTATGAAACGTCCAGTGTTTGTGTACCGCCGGCTTACATAGGAAGGATACACGACACCTATGGAGACAAAGTCAATATTTGTACCGTGGTTGGTTTTCCGCTGGGCTACAGCGTGACGGAGGCTAAGGCGGCTGAAGTAAGGAAGGCCCTGGCGGAGGGCTGTAATGAGATCGATATGGTGGTCAATATCGGAGATGTGAAGAACGGCTTGTATACAAAAGTGGAAGATGAAATCAGAACCATTAAAAAGGAGTGCGGCAGTCATATTTTAAAGGTAATTATTGAGACCTGCTATCTGACGGAGGCCGAAAAGATTGCCATGTGCAGGGCAGTGACCAACGCGGGGGCAGATTACATCAAAACGTCCACCGGATTCGGCACCGGCGGGGCCACCAGAGAGGATGTGGAGCTTTTTAAAAAGCATATCGGACCCGGAGTGAAGATTAAGGCTGCGGGCGGCGTGTCCACGGCGAAAGACCTGGAAATGTTCCTGGAGCTGGGGTGTGAACGGGTGGGAACATCAAGATGTAAAGAAATTTTGGCAACCTGATTGTTACGGAAAGGACGGGACCGACATGGAAAACAAGGTGATTCAGGATAGACTGGCCGCGCTGCGGGCGGCAATGAGCAGGGAGGGTATCGACTTTTATATGATGCCTACCGCGGATTTCCATAATTCCGAATATGTGAATGATTATTTTAAGGTAAGGGAATATTTCTGCAATTTCTCCGGCTCCAACGGCACACTGCTGGTGTGGCAGGAGGGCGCGGGGCTTTGGACCGACGGCAGGTATTTTATTCAGGCGGAGAAGGAGCTGGCGGGCACAACGGTGGAGCTGTTCCGCATGCAGGATGAGGGCGTGCCCACCATTTTGGAATTTTTACAGCAGAACAGGAAGGAAGGGCAGACTCTCGGCTTTGACGGCAGGGTGGTGCCTATGTCCCAGGGAATCAATTATGAGAAAAAGCTGGCAGGAATGAGCTTTGTCGTAGAGCAGGATCTGGCGGAAGCGATCTGGACGGACCGCCCGAAATTTTCGGCAGGAAAGGTGACGGTTTTAGACGAAAAGCTGGCAGGAATGAGCTTTGAGGGAAAGCGGGAAGAAGTGATGAAGAAGGCGGGTGAAGAAGGGGCGGACAGTCTGCTTCTCACCAAGCTGGACGACATCATGTGGCTTTTTAATATCAGGGGCTGTGACGTGGAGTGCAATCCCGTGGCCATGTCCTATGCCTGGCTGACAGAAGATGAGACAGTGCTGTTTATTCAGGGTGAGGCTGTAGATCAGGACGTAAAAGCTTACCTGGCCGAAAAGCAGGTGGAGGTAAGGGAATATGGCACGGTAGCTGACTATTTAAGGAGTCTGCCATCCGGGCGCAAGGTGTTGATGGACAAGCGCCATTGCAGCTATGCGCTTTATAAAATTGTGTCCGGGAAGCAGACCGTGGTGGAGAAAAATAATCCTACGGAGCTGCTGAAGTCGGTGAAAAATCCTACAGAGCTTGCCAATATGGAGCAGATTTATTTAAAGGACAGTGTGGCGCTGACAAAGTTTATATACTGGCTGAAAACGAATATCGGCAAGCAGGAGATTACGGAAATTTCGGCGGCAGACAAGCTGGAAGCCCTTCGCAGAGAGATTCCGGAGTGCATTGACCTGTCTTTCCCTTCTATCTCCGCATATGGGGCGAATGCCGCCATGATGCACTATGAGCCTGTGCCGGAGAAGCAGGCGGAGTTAAAGCCGTAGGGCCTGTACCTGATCGATTAAGTAGGACCGTATCAGGGAGGGACCACGGATGTGACCAGGACGATTGCTCTGGGGCCGGTATCGGCAAAACAGAAGCTGCATTATACCATGGTTGCGGCAGCTATGCTGCAAATGACGAACGCCCGCTTCCTCTATGGCTGTACGGGGCGAAATCTAGACATTTTGGCCCGCCAGCCCATCTGGAATATCGCCCTGGATTACAAATGCGGTACGGGACACGGCG
>CAZAMX010000478.1:0-2059 GCA_964486095.1 uncultured Acetatifactor sp.
AGGACATCGCTGATTACCTGTACATCAAAGGTCAGCTCTACAGGATATATTTTGTTTTCATGCTCCAGATCCTTGAGAATCTTATAGAGCTCAATCACATTACCCCTGGTACCGATCTCCAGGGCTTCTGTGACGATTTCCGTATTTGCCCAGGCAATTCCCAGATCCCCGGCAGTAACCGTTATCTCCATACCGGGAGCATACTGCAGCACGATCTGCGTATTGCGGAGGCTGTCCACATATTCCTCTATTGCCGCTTGCGCCTGCTCCCCGGTCATGCCGGACAGTTCAATCTCTCCGGCAAAAATGCCCGGCTTTATGGTTTCCTGATCCTCCGCCTGAACAGGCATAGCAAACAGCCAAAAACACGCACATGCCAGCATAAGACAAAGTCTGCCGGCTATTCTCCTGCTTTTTTCCATAATTATACCCCCATGCCCGCTTTCGGCGGGCACTAATTTCAAAATTTGGAAGTAAACTTCCAAACTTGATCCTTCCACTCAATTTCGGCTGTCAAACTCATTGAAATATCAAATAAAATATGCTACAGTGGGTATGACCATTGCAAGCACCAAGATGGCAATGATAACTGCCGAAATGCGCCGCCTGGTTTTTTTATTGTTCATATTAAACATGGGAACCTCATTTCTGCCATGCTCACGGCTCCGCATGGCCTTTTACTTAAAATACAAACTCTGAAAGGATATTATATATGAATTTGTTTTTTTTGGCAAGTTTTCTTATCTTTATCCTAATGGTCTTTTTTGTTATGAGAAAACAGCGCAAAACCCTTAGCGAGCAGGAAGCAGCCTTCTGGTCCCGGGAAGCACGGGCCAACTCCGTGCGCCGCAAGTCTCTGGACAATTTGAATTATATCAAAATTCCTCTGGAGTCCTTCCCCACTCATCTTTTAAATGACAACACAGAAGTACTTGAGTGCATCGACACCCTGGAATCCCTTACCGCCCGAAAGATTGTAAACTTCACCGGCTACTCCAACACGGATCTGAAGCTGGAATACGGCACGGCAAATCTGGATGCCCTATCGGAGTATGATCAAAACTATACTCTTTTGGTACGCACTCTGCAAAAATGGGCGGATCACCTGATGGAAGCCGGCTTTCAAAAGGAAGCCGCCATATTGATGGAATTTTCCGTCAGCACAGGCACGGACATCAGCCGTACCTATGATTCCCTGGCACAATATTATGTCTCTCTGGGGCAGCATCAGGAAATTGACCGTCTCCGAGGCGTGGCCAAAAACCTGCGCTCCTCCAACCGAAACGTGATTTTAAAGCATCTTCAGAACAGCTATCCCGATGTGTTTTAATTGACAAAGAACGCCGCATACCTTCTTATATGCTGCTCCGCAGGGCAATATGACATGCCTTTTTGCAGAGCAGCTTAGTGTACTGGAACCAAACCGCTATAAACTTACGGCAACCTTCATGATTACGCTTCGCCGCGACTCAAGCTCCGGATGAACCTGTCAAATGCCTTCTGACCTTCCTCTGTCCTTTTGTAGACTCCGGCATCCTCTAAAACCTCCATAAACACCAGGCCGATTTCCTTCTCGATCACAGCGTCAATATTGTCAGCATCTATTTTTTCATATTTATGAATAAATTCTTCCACCCAGTCGGCGTGCTTTGCCAGCTCTTCGTCTCCCCTGATATTGCTTCCCGCAAGGATGGCTTCTTTCAGCCTGGCCATTTCGCCCTTCAAACGGGCAGGCAGCACCGCCAGTCCCATGACCTCGATCAGGCCGATATTTTCCTTCTTAATATGATGGAGCTTTGCATGAGGATGGTACACCCCAAGAGGATGTTCATCTGTGGTAATATTATTTCGAAGCACCAGGTCCAGCTCAAAATCATCTCCCCGCTTTCTGGCAATGGGGGTGATGGTATTATGGGGCTCCCCGTCTGTCTTAGCGAAGACAAATGCTTCCTCGTCTGTATAATTTCTCCATTTTCCCAATACATGATCCGCAAGCTCTATCAGCCGGTTTTCATCCGTGCTTCTGATCCGAAGCACAGACAGGGGCCATTTCACGATA
>CAZAMX010000479.1:0-2053 GCA_964486095.1 uncultured Acetatifactor sp.
TCCATATCCTTAAATGCAGCCATGGAAAATGCACCGGAAAATCCGCCAAGATTTGTAAGCACCTCTTTGCGCATCGTACCCTTTACATGCTCCTTCATCAATTCCACGGACTTATATCCCGCCTCAATATCTACTCCTGCATTCTTGTAATCCATTATTTTTCCTCCCATTTATACTGTTTATTTATTCCTTTTCGCTCTGCCTTAAGGCACCGCTTCCATGCTTGGCGAAGAGAACCGGCCAGCTCATATGTCCTCTTCGATTCCTCCGCGGAAAGACCCTTGGTAATCCCGTATGCGCTTAAAAATACAAAAAGTGCCACACAGATATTTCCAAAGCCGCTGAGCATTAAAAACGTATCCTGAGAAAAGGGTCTGTAATCCACATCCAGCGTAACCAACAGCTCCCCGGACTCAAACAGATGATAAAAAAGCATCAGCAGGATTGCAATCCCCTTTACCACCAGTGTATCTCTTTTTTCAAAACCTTTTCCTGACGGATCTTTTTCAGATGATTCGCCTATTTTCATCCTAAGCGGTTCCTTTTTCATTTCCTGCACTTTCCTTATTACCTGAGATTTTTTCCTCTGCAGTCTTCTGTTGTCTGCGTATTCCCTCTAACCCTGTAACTTCTTTGCGGTATGCACCCTCCGCCTATGCTGAGATTATTCTGCTGCCTGTGCTTTGTTCATGGACTGTTCTTCCTTCACCGGTAATTTCTCCACTCATGATCCCATACAGGAAGGGGATCGTAAACATGATCGGAAACGCATAGCGCGGATGCAGATAAAAACAGGGCGCTGCCATGCAGATCAGCAGGCTGATAAACAGCGGCGTCAGTAAAATTCCCTTTTTGAATTTCTCCCGCCGGGCCATCCCTCCCAGAATAAACAAAAGCCAGGTGTATACACCCACATTTTCCAAAACAGCCAGAAAGGGAATGTACTCCGCAAGCCGATAAACGAATAATAACAGCTTATCCGCTCCCGGAACCAGTCCTCCCTGACGAAACAGCTCAGACGGGGCCTCATAGCGGACGGCATTTGTCACTCCGGGGTCAAACCAGCCATATACATGGACAAAAAATGCCTCCAGATAAACAGTCGGATGCTTAAAAAAGCCGGTGATCCAGACCTTAAAATAAGCTGCCAGCTTGGCCGCGCCGCAATCCTGCAGATATAATGCCTTTACCGGATCGGAAATATCCGGATCATACCTTGCCGCCACCAGCTCCGGGTCCGTCAGCACTTCCGCTATGGCCTTCAGCTCTTCTTCCGTCAGTTCGTCTCCGTACAGCTGAAGATAACGAGCCGTCTGCTGAAAGGGTATGGAAAGCATTTCTCCCGGACTACCGGCTTCCGCTCCGCAGGCAAAGGCCAGCAGTCCATTTCCGCCAAGACAGATTGCCAAAGGCAGAACTGCCGTATAAAGCAGCAAAATTTTCTTCCTGTATACAATGGCCAGCACCACACCTGTCAGTACCACCACATAAATCCCATTATTCCGCAAAAGTCCCACCAACGCCTGCACTGCCGTCAGCCGAACCCAGTACAGCGGCTTCCTGTTATCCGTGCCTTTCGCCACAAGATCCTCCAGCAGCAAAATGTACCATATAAACGCCGCCATAAAAGGAACATCCTTTACCGCCGTGGACGCAGTATTAGAATACATGGGCGCAAATGCGTATACACATACCACCACCATTTTAAGCACGCAGGAACTCCCCCGCTTTGCCAGCCTGTCCACCGTGCCCGCCAAAGCAGCTGCCAGCGCCAGCGCCTGCAGCAAGACATAAAGAAACAGCCCCACATCCAAACTGCCTGTGAGCATCCTGCCAAATTTGATGATACCGCCGGCGATCAGCGTATGAAAAAGAGGATGATGGGCGGAATAGCTTGCTATGCCCAGCCCCTGCTCGATCTGTCCCAGAAAATCATAACAAAGATTTCCGGGATAACTCAAAATAATAACAGGAACCCAAAGAATCAACAGAAGAAGAAATACATTGCGAAAGCACTTTTTACCAAAAAAGATTTCCAGCTTTGCAGGCGCCC
>CAZAMX010000480.1:0-2052 GCA_964486095.1 uncultured Acetatifactor sp.
TGCCCCGCCGGTGAGGAAGATGCCGTGACGGTAAATGTCGGCTGCCAGCTCAGGCGGCGTCCTCTCCAGAATCACCTTCACATTATCAATAATCGTATTAAAATGCTCTTCAAGGCAGTCATCCACCAGCTTTGTGGGAATCTCACGCTCCACCGGAAGGCCGGTCACAATATCCCGCCCGTAAACTACGGCCCCGGCGCCGTTTTCGTCCAACTCCTTTAACGAGATTTTTACGGATTCCGCCGTCTTACCGCCGATGATCAGGCTGAATTCCTTTCTGACCGCCGCACGGATTGCCTCGTCAAAGCGCAGACCCCCCGTTTTAATCAGGCGGCTTAAAACGATGCCGCCCAGAGAAAGGATGGAAATCTCCGTGGTCTCATATCCGACATTCACCACCAGCACGCCCTGGGAATTTTTTACGTCAATATCCAGCCCCAGTCCGTCGGCCACGGCCTTTTCCACCACCATGATCCTTCTGGCCTTAACCCCGGCATCTTTAACCAAATCATAAAACGCCCTCTTTTCCACCTCCGTCACGTCCGTCGGTACGGCGATGTAAAAGTCTGCAGGCTTGCTGTTTCCCTTTTGCAGATCGGCCACAAAATACCGGACCAGGGTTTCCATATTCTTGATGTCTGCAATAACACCGTTGGAAAGCGGATAAGATATATGAATATTTCCGGGAGCTTTCTCATACATTTCAAATGCAGAGTCCCCGTAAGCAAAAAGCGTGTTCTTGTTTTCGATGGCGATCATGTTCTTTTCAATCAGTACACGGTCGTCGCTCCTGCTGTAGATTTTAATGTTGTTAGTACCGAGATCAATACCAAATGCGTTGTTTGCCAAAATGACAACCCCTTTCTTATCGAATCGGAAATCCCCAAGGAATTTCCATGTGAAATCAAAGTGCTTTCTGCACACTTTTTTGCGGCGGAAACTCTTCTGGAATTTCCGCATGAAAACGGATTTGTCCGTTTTTTATGGTAACCGGCAATTTTCTCCCGTAAACCAGGAGGATTCCCGGAAACTGACGTATCTGTTATCTCCGATCACAATATGATCCAGCAGCGGAATATCCATTTTTTCGCCCAGCTCCCGGATCACCGCCGTGATCTCCATGTCGCTTCTGCTGGGTGTGGGATCACCGCTGGGATGATTATGCACCAGCAGCATATTCACTGCTTTGGCATCCAGGGCCTCCAAAAACAATTCCCTGGGGGAAATCAGCGCCGTTCTTACGCTGCCCTCCGACAGCTTCTTTTCCCGGATCAGCTGACCCTTGGCATCCAGACTGGCCATCAGGACACATTCCGTATCCCGGTGCCGCAGCTTTTCCATAAAGTATGCAGCCACCTGCCCGGAGCTGGTAAAGCGGACTCCCTTGCTGGCAGTGGCGGCACTCATACGCACGGAAAGCTCCGCAATGCACTTCAGCTTCACGGCTTTGACCTGACCGATCCCCTTGATTTTCTCAAGCGCCTCCAGGCTCACCTCATGAAGCCCCAGCAGTCCCTCTTTTGGGTACCTTGACAGCTGCAGCACCTGCTCTGCCAGCTGGAGCGCGCTCTTTTCCTTTGTGCCCGTCCTGATGATGACTGCCAAAAGCTCCGCCTCCGTCAGATTCTCCGGGCCAAAGCGCAGAAACCGTTCATAGGGAAGTTCCTGCGGCGTATCTGCCTTCTTTCCAGGCATATATAACTCCTTCTACCTTCTTTACGCCCTAACGGATAATGCGATAGACCACCAGCGCTATGACTACGCCGATGACGCTTGCGATCGTAATGTGGATCGTCAGTCCAAAGGTCAGAACAAAAAATCCAAGATCAAGAACAATAGGCGAACTTAATCCAAAGGACTGCCCGTAATTTAAAAAGCTGCCGTCAAAGTAAGAGCCAATAAACCGTCCGATCACAAATCCTACCAAAACCAGCAAAACCGGCAGCCAATTTCCCTTTTTCAAAACAATTCCTCACCTTTCTTTTGTACTTTCCTGCTCTGCCGGCCTGCCGGCCAACACAAACAATCGCTGAAAATCTATGTTTCACCTTT
>CAZAMX010000481.1:0-1627 GCA_964486095.1 uncultured Acetatifactor sp.
CCCCGTCAAAGCAGACAAGCAATATTTCTCCCTCCGGCCCTTCTTTCACGGCCTCACACTCTCCCAGTTTTATCCCGTGAGTCTTATAAAAACGCAGGCATTTCCCCTCCGCCGCATTCCAGCGCAGAATTCCGTTAGACGCAAGCCACACGATCTCACCGTAAGGATTTATATACCTTGCCGCGTTCATCATTCCCTCTCCCCGGTACAAAATTTTCTCCCTGCCTTCCTCCAGACAAAGGAAGGTCACCATTTGGGAATCCTGATCACAGGCCTCAAACACCGGCTGACCCTCCGGCAGTCTGCAGACGTACTCGCTCATAATGTTGCTGCCGCCGGAAGCGGCCAGCATTCCCAAAAAGCTTCCGTTTTCGTCCAGCACACAAATACCGGTTCCCGGTACGCCGCTGCCAATGTAGCTTCGCCCTTCTTTATCGCAGACAATGCTTATGGGCATATAGTCATGCTCAGAGCCTTCCGGCTGCAGAATCCCGGACTGCTCAATTCCCGGAAGCAGATCAGTCATCCCCTCTATCTCCCCGCCGGCATTCAGCCGCAGAGCGTAAGTGCACACCGTTTTTCCATCCTCCCACAAAGGGAGAAGCAAATACACCCTGCCGTCTATAACATCCATATCCGCAACCCAGGCTTTTCCTGACTCTGCCGCTTCCATCAACGCTGTCAGAGCCGACGCATCTCCTGTATAACGCTCCCTCATGCCCTGCAGATTCAGCTCCACCCGCTCCGCCTTCAGCGACAGCATATTGACCTTCGTCAGGCAGTACCTCCGGGATGCCGGCTCTTCCCCCGTATCATAGCCCTTTAAGATATAAAGATCATCTCCGTCCACGGCGCTGCAGCGCCTTTCGTTTTTCGCATCCGCCGGCACCGCATTTATGGCGAAATCATCCCAATATGCCGCCACAGACCAGATTTCGCTGCTGTTCTCAATCTCTTCGTATGCCTTCCAGCCGCCGCCTGATAAATCAAACTCTCTCTTTTCCACCGCCTGCGGTACGCTTACACTCTCCGACTGCTGCGCACTGCCTGACTGTGATATACTGCCGCTTTCATCAGCCGGATTCCCCGTCCCGCAGCCGGTCATAAACGCAAGTAACAAAACAAAGAGTGGCAGTATCCCTGCCGCTCTGTAAAATCTGCTTCTTCCTGTTTTTCCTGTTTTTCCTGCCACTGCCTTCTCTCCTTCTGCTTCAATTTATGGCTACCTCTACGACAGGCCGCATTTGTATCAGCTAACCAACAGAAAATATTTTCTATTTATTGCACATATTATATTGTGAATAGCAATGCGGATTACTATGTACTTCCGAGCACTTTCGATACTCCGTCCGAAGCGCCGCTTTACACCCGGCACATTTGATTATATGCGGCCCGTGCACTAATGTGATTGTGCAGACGCTTGTATAACCATTGGGCTCCGTTACCTCATGATACCCCGTTGTTCCCTGTACATAACCACATTCCGAAATGATTCCCTCTGCATAACAGCCTGATGTTTTATTGCATGCCTGCACATTCTGCGAAACGCACAATCCTATAATTCCCATAGCAAGCAATACTGCAAGGCCTTTTTTCATGAACTTCATATAATCTACCTCCTCTACTG
>CAZAMX010000481.1:1637-2047 GCA_964486095.1 uncultured Acetatifactor sp.
TCAGATAATACTGACTGGTACAGGAGTTAAAATACAGCTTGTCTATCATGGAGGCGTCCAGTCCAAAATGAGCATAAACCTTCTCCAGTGTCTCCTTCCAGCAATTGATCTACGCCGCCTTCTCCTGCTGCCCGGTCTTTTCATATCCTGTTAAAAGCAGCCCAAACAGGAAAGGCATACACTAAATCAGGTCGTTATCCCGAAGCTGCTCCATCAGAAAGTTAATCTCCCCCATCTCATGAATCATTCATTACTTCTCCAATATTTTTATAAGTCTCTCTTTGATTATTGTATCTTTCGTAAAAATATCTTACACTCGATATTTACGAATCCTGCCGCAAAGTAAAAATGTTGCAATGCTTGCCCACAAGCACAAAGGGGAATAGCGCACCCTATCCCCCTTCCTAATC
>CAZAMX010000482.1:0-2044 GCA_964486095.1 uncultured Acetatifactor sp.
CGCCGGTTGCGAGGCAGCTCTTGCCTGTGCGAGGCTTGGACTTGAGACTGTGATTTTTACGGTCAGTATTGACAGCATTGCGCTTATGCCATGCAATCCCAATGTAGGCGGAACCTCAAAAGGGCATCTGGTAAGAGAGTTGGATGCTTTGGGGGGAGAGATGGGTAAAAATATAGACAGGACCTTTATTCAGTCCAAGATGCTGAATGTTTCCAAGGGTCCGGCCGTTCATTCCCTTCGTGCACAGGCGGATAAGGCAGAATATTCCCGGGCGATGAGAAAGGTACTTGAAAATCAGGAGCATCTTACAATTAAGCAGGCTGAGGTCTGTGAGATTTTGTGGGAGGAATCAAATGCCGGTGACCAGTCAGCTTTAAAAAAAATTACGGGGATAAAGACTTTTACGGGAGCGGTTTATGAATGTAAGGCGGTGATACTTTGTACCGGTACTTATTTAAATGCCAGATGTCTTTGCGGAGAGACCATCACTTATACCGGACCCAACGGATTGCAGGCAGCAACTCATCTTTCTGATTCTTTGGAAAAAATGGGAATCAGTTTACGCAGATTTAAAACGGGAACTCCGGCCAGAATGGATGGGCGGAGTATTGATTATTCTAAAATGGAAGAGCAATTTGGCGACGAAAGGATTATTCCCTTTTCCTTTTCTACGGATCCGGACTCTGTGCAAAAGGAGCAGGCTTCCTGCTGGTTGACCTATACGAATGAAAGAACTCATGAGATTATTAGAAATAACCTGGACCGTTCACCTATTTATGCCGGAATTATAGAGGGTGTAGGTCCAAGATATTGCCCATCTATTGAAGATAAAGTAGTAAAATTTGCGGAAAAGGAACGTCATCAGGTTTTCATTGAACCGGAAGGGCTGCATACAAATGAGATGTATGTGGGCGGTATGTCTTCTTCTCTTCCGGAGGATGTACAGCTGGCTATGTATCGGACGGTTCCCGGACTGGAAAATTGTAAGATTGTCCGTAATGCTTATGCTATTGAATATGATTGTATTGATGCCAGAGAGCTTTATCCTTCTCTTGAATTTAAAAATATCAAGGGTTTGTTCAGCGGCGGGCAGTTAAACGGAAGCAGTGGTTATGAGGAAGCAGCGTGTCAGGGTCTTGTGGCAGGTATCAATGCGGCAATGGAGATTTTTGGCAGAGAGCCTTTGATTTTAGACAGATCAGAAGGTTATATTGGTGTATTGATTGATGATCTTGTTACCAAAGATAATATTGAGCCTTACAGGATGATGACTTCCAGGGCGGAGTACAGACTTTTACTGCGTCAGGACAATGCGGATCTGCGTCTGAGAAAAAAAGGATATGAGGCAGGTTTGGTCTTAAAAGAAGAATATGATGCCCTCTTAAAAAAGAAAGAGATGATTGAAAAAGAAATTATGCGGCTGAAAAATACTATTGTAGGTGCAAACAGCAGGATACAGTCTTTTTTGGAGGCTAAGGGCAGTTCTTCTTTGAAGACGGCGGCAAGTCTGGCAGAATTAATCTGCAGACCGGAGCTTTCTTATGAAATGATTGCAGAGATAGATGAGGATCGTGAAAGTTTTGCAAGACAACTTTGCGGGATGCCTTCTCTGCCGGACAATGTGATTGAACAGGTAGAAATAGAAATTAAATATGAAGGATATATTCAAAGGCAGAAGCATCAGGTAGAGCAGTTTAAGAAGATGGAAAAAAAGAAAATTCCATGGGATATTGATTATGATGCAGTGGTATCTCTCAGACTGGAAGCCAGACAAAAGCTGAAGCTGTTACGACCGGTTTCCATTGGACAGGCTTCCCGTATTTCGGGAGTATCTCCTGCCGATGTGTCTGTACTGCTTGTGTATCTGGAACATTATCGCAACAGTTAAGACAGGCGTCTGAAAAGTGAAATAAAAAAATAGGAAGTATGGTATGAAGAGTATGGAAAATTATGATACTTCGAAATTTGAAAAGGATTTAGACAGTCTGGGGATCAGTCTGACCGGGGAGCAGATAGATAATTTTTTGATTTATTATGAAATGCT
>CAZAMX010000483.1:0-2041 GCA_964486095.1 uncultured Acetatifactor sp.
GATGACTTGAAAGGATTCCATGCCAGTGAACAGTTCTACAGAACCGGGGACTGGATGCCGGATTTCTAGTGTTTCAGGAAAAAGCGGAACAAGCGATAGAGCCGGTGCCGGATGCATACAACATAACACTTGTTATGAATACCGCTTATACTGCGGATACTGACTGCATGAAATGCCTTGCGGACAGGCGGATAGTTACACTCTTCACGAAAGAGCCGTTTTGCCTCGGCGAAAGAAGCGGCGGTATCCCGCAGCACGGGGACGAAGGTCAGGAGACACTGGTATACGATATAGTAATCCAGTTGTTTCTCCATATATGGATAAAGTGAACAGTCAATGATCTTGTAAAAAGTATCGAAAAGCATACGGTTTTCCAGCAGGCGTTTATCGTCCATATGGTGCGTGAGCGAGGAGGAACTGCTCCGGTAATAATAGAGCGTTTCTTCTAAAAAATAGACGGAAGAGGCTTCCAGCAGGCTGATATAGGATGCGAGTCCGTCTTCCCCGAGTTTCAGGGAGAGGGGGACCTGAAACAGGTTCTTGCCGATCAATTCCCGCCGGAACAGTTTATTGCACAGGCTGGGAGCGATGCCATAGGTAAAAAAATCGCCGAAATAGATCATGTTGGGATAAATCTGTGCTTCTAATCGTGCCTTATCATAGAGACCGCCTGAAAAAGGAGAACGGCAATGGATCTCTTTTTGCGGGGTGACAGCCGTATAATTACAGCAGACCACATCCGCCCCGGTATTTTTGGCGGCGCTGCACATCAGCTGGTACATGGAGCTGTCAATCCAGTCATCGCTGTCCACGAAGGTTACATATTGCCCTCTGGAATGGGTAAAACCGTTTTGCCTGGCACAGGTGTGGCCGCCGTTTGCCTGATGGAAACAGTGAATGAAGTCATGCTGTGCGGTGTAAGCATCACAGATCTCTGCAGAGCCGTCTGTAGAGCCGTCATCTATCAGCAGCAGTTCATAATCTGTCCACTCCTGCGCGAGGATGCTGTCGATACAGCAGGAGAGGTATTTTTCAACATTATATACGGGTACGATGATGCTCAAAAAAGGTGTGGATGACATGGCGGCTCCTTTGCTCTTGTGGGTGGCTTTCATATTACTTTTTATTGTAACGTTTCTATTTCTACTTTGCAACAGTATGGGACGTTTTGTGTCATAGCTGTCACAGGGTATGGTGCTGGCGAGGAATTCATTGTGATTTCTTGCTTTTTTTATGGTATCAGGGTAGAATAATAAAAGTATGGTGAGAGTAGTCAGGAGAAACTGCAGGGAGGTTTAGGGTGGAAAGGATCAAAGTTGTTTTTTGTTTTGACGACAATCTGGTGGTGCCGGTACAGGCGGCCGTGGCCTCTTTAGTGGACAGTTCTGTTCGGGAATCCCTGCACTGTGAGATTCACTGTGTCTGCACCCGCGGAGCGGAAAGGGTGTCAGACAGTCTTCGACAGCTGATCGCTGCGAGGGATAAGCAGTCGGTTTTGGTCATGCATGGGATTGATAATCCCTATGCAGGTTCCTATGAGGTGAGGGGTATCTCAACGGGCACCTATCTGAGATTGGCCCTGCCGGAACTTTTGCCGGAGATAGATCGGATTCTGTATCTGGATGTGGATGTTTTTGTAAGAGGGGGCCTGCGGGAACTATGGGAGATACCGATGGAGGAAAAGACGCTGGCGGCGGTAAAGGGTGCGGTGAATCTGTCTGACAAATGGGAGTGGAACCGGGAACGGGACTATTGGAGCCGGTTGGAAGGACAGAAGGGAAAGTATATCAATGCCGGCGTGACGCTGTTAAACCTTTCGGAGATCAGACGGCGGCATTTGAAAAAGGAATGGGATGAACTGGCAGGACAGAAGCTCTATTATCAGGATCAGGATATCCTGAACATTACCTGTAAAGGATCTATTTATTATCTGCCGTTACAATATAATCGTCTGGCCTATCTGCCGAAGGAAGAGTATCACAGGTTTGTGGAGGAAGGGATCTGTACGCAAAAGGAGTATGAGCAGGCCATGGAGGCGCCG